>CAQNVT010000023.1 GCA_948844705.1 uncultured Dorea sp. | reverse complement strand
CCGGCGCCACAAACAGATAAGCCGCATGATTCGGTTTGTTCCAGTATTTCAACACTCTCTTCAGCATAATTTTACTACGTCCCCAACTGTGCTATACTAGAGTAATAATACTTAATAGAAGGAAGGCTTTTACCTTGGATAAACTAGATATTAAATTATGGTCACTCGCTGCCAGAGGACAGATCGTCCCGGACCGCTCTCTTCTCAAAACCCCGAAACAGATTGCCGCCATCAAAAAAAGCGCCGTTCTTAACACCGCCGTACTCGACCACGTGGAAGCCCACATTCATGCGGGCATGAGCACAGAAGAAATCGACCGTCTGGTTTATGATTTCACCACCGAACACGGCGGTATTCCCGCACCGCTTAACTACCAGGGATTTCCTAAAAGCGTATGCACCTCCCTCAACAACGTTGTATGCCACGGTATCCCATGCGAGGATGAAATATTAGAAGAAGGAGATATTTTAAACGTTGACGTTTCTACTATTTTAAACGGATATTACTCGGACGCGTCCCGCATGTTCACGATCGGGGAAATCTCTCCCAGAGCCGCAAAGCTTGTGCGGGTAACAAAGGAATGTGTGGAGCGCGGACTTAGGGCCGCAAAGCCCTGGGGACATCTCGGCGATATTGCATATGCGATCAACACCCACGCACGCCGGAACGGCTATTCTGTAGTAGAGGATATCGGCGGCCACGGAATCGGCCTTGAATTTCACGAGACACCCTTCGTAAGCTATGTCACTCCAAAGGGCACCGAGATGGTTCTCGTTCCCGGCATGATGTTTACCATCGAACCGATGATAAATGAAGGGGGACCCGACTTTTTCATCGATGAAGATAACGGCTGGACCGTATATACGGAAGACGACGGTCTTTCCGCACAGGTAGAATATATGGTACTGGTAACGGAACGGAGCGTAGAAGTTCTGACAAAATAGAAATGGGGACAGGGTATTTTCAATCTGGGACGTAGTAAAATTAATTTTACTACGTCCCCAAAACAAGTGCGGAGTATGCGCCCATATTCACAACCACATTCCCGTCCTTTACAAGGTATTCTTCGTATTCGGTCGTGTAATCAGACGCGTAGGAATACATCAGTCTTCTGAGCCGGCACTGAACCGGCACCTCAGCCTCCCACACCGGCACAGTCACCTCTTCGTTCTCGCTGCTATTATTTATAACCACGATAATCCGCTCATCTCCAAGAAATCTTCCATATGCCAGAATATTTTCCCGCCACACCAACATTTTAATAGAGCCGATACGCAGAGCCTGATAAGACTTGTGGATACGTATCATTTCTTTATGGAATGTCAAAAGCTTTCGATTTTCATTCCCCCACGGATATGTCCTGCGGTTATCCGGATCGGTGAAGCCGCACACGCCTGCCTCATCACCATAATACACTGTCGGTGCGCCGACCCACGTCATCTGCATCACAACAGCCTCGCGCATCACGGCTTCATTTACATATTCTTCCGCGGCATGAGCCCCCAGGTGCTCCACACGCCCCACCATATGATTAGTTCTGGTAAGAAATCTGGAATGATCGTGATTGGACAACTCGTTCATCGCCACCTGAAGCGACGGCGTCAGCATATTTGCCATATAATGCCTGATCGAATCAACAAAATGATCTGCATTTCCCCGCAACTCGTCCCGGCTCTCATCACTGTGCTTCTCCATTCCGGTAAGAAACCAGGTAACCGGCTCCATAAATGCGTCATAATTCATGACCGTGTCCCACTCATCTCCCTGAAGCCATTCCCACGGATCGCCGTAATGCTCCGCCAAAATGACCGCATCGGGATTCGCCTCTTTGACCGCTGCACGGAATTTTTTCCAGAAATGATGATTATACTCATTACTTCTGCCAAGGTCTGCCGCTACGTCAAGTCTCCATCCATCTGCATTAAACGGAGGAGATACCCATTTTCGGCCGACTTCAAGAATGTAATCCTCCAGCTCCTGCGAATCTTCATAATTCAGTTTAGGCAATGTATCATGCCCCCACCAGCCATCATAGCTCGCATTATAGGGCCATTTTTCAGGCTCTTCTTCATAAAATTTGAAATAACTTCGATACGGACTGTCCGGGGAAATATATGCCCCCGGCTCATAAGCGTCCTGATTCTCATAGACCCGCTCCCTGTCCATCCACTTATTAAAAGAGCCGCAATGGTTAAACACGCCGTCCAGGATGATCTTCATCCCCCGCCTGTGAAGTTCCTCCACCAACTCTATGAACAGCTGGTTACTGGCCTCAAGATTTCGGATATCTGTTGTACGCTTCTGATACTTTGTTGCTTCTGCATTATTCATAACTCCGTCAGGCAGAACCTCGCCGCCGTCCTCTACGATAACCCCATAGTGCGGATCAATGTAATCGTAATCCTGTATATCATATTTATGATTGGACGGAGATACGAATAACGGATTAAAATACAGAACCTCAACTCCAAGCTCCTGCAGATAATCCAGCTTCTCCATGACTCCCTTAAGATCTCCGCCGTAAAATTCGCGTACGCCCATATTATCGGGATATTTATTCCAGTTCGTCACCTTCTGGCTGTAGCCGCCGATATAAAAATATTCATTAGTTTCAACATCATTTGCCGGATCGCCGTTATAAAAACGGTCTGTAAAAATCTGGTACATGACCGCGCCCTTTGCCCAGTCCGGCGTGGAAAATCCGGGAACAATAACAAAATCATAAAATTCTACAATTTCCTTTGAAATACCGCATCGATTAAAATAGCATACCTCTTCCTCACTCTGAATTTGAAAACTGTACCGGAAGGGAGTCTCGCTCAGCCTCCAGCGAAGCGTATAATAATCAAACTCACCCACCGACTTTTCTCTGTCCATCTGATAAACACCCGTCGCAGTAACAAGACTGACCTGCAGATGCTCTCCTCTTGCCGTCCGAAACTTAAGAGTGACTACCTCATTCTTTTCTGGCTGCGACGGCGCCACATAAGCTGCTGTACCGTCACAGAATAACGCCTGTTTCTTCATGACTATCAGCCCCTTCTAAATAGGTTTTGTTTCTATCGCTTACAGCAAACAATGCTTCAAATTCTTCTCTGGATATCTTTTCTTTCTCCAGAAGCAAATCTGCACAGGCATGAAGCACATCATCATATTTATGGATAATGCTCTTTGCCCTGTCATAACACTCGTCAATAATCCGCTTTACTTCTTTATCGATCATGGACGCAACACCTTCCCCATAACGTCTGTGTGTATGTGCCAGATCCCTTCCGATAAATACCTCGTCGCTGTCATCGTCATAATTAATCAGACCGATCTCCTCAGACATACCAAATTTTGTTACCATTGATTTCGCAAGCCCTGTCGCCTGCTTGATATCCTGAGAAGCGCCTGTCGTAATATCGTCGAATACTTCCTCCTCTGCCACGCGCCCGCCGAGAGCCACGGTAATATCCTGCAGCATCTTTCCCTTTGTATTAAACATCTCATCCTTTTCAGGAAGAGGCATAGTATAGCCGCCTGCTCCGCCGGTCGGAATAATGGATACACTGTACACCGGGCCTACATCCGGAAGGACATGGAACAAAATCGCATGGCCTGCCTCATGAAACGCAGTAATTCTCTTCTCCTTATCGGATATGACACGGCTCTTCTTCTCCGCACCGATACCGACCTTGACAAACGCCTTTTTAATATCCTCCTGCATAAGGAACATCCGGTCTTCCTTCGCTGCAATAATAGCCGCCTCATTTAACAGATTTTCAAGGTCTGCGCCTGTAAAGCCCGCCGTTGTCTGGGCAATCTGTTTAAGGTCGATCTCCTCGCTTAAAGGCTTTCCGTTTGCATGAACCCTTAAAATCTCCTCTCTTCCCTGCACATCCGGCCTTCCTACCATAACCTTGCGGTCAAAGCGGCCCGGCCGGAGAATCGCCGGATCAAGAATATCCACACGGTTCGTTGCCGCCATAACGATAATTCCTTCATTCACACCGAAGCCGTCCATCTCTACAAGAAGCTGGTTCAGCGTCTGTTCCCGCTCGTCATGTCCGCCGCCCATGCCGGTTCCTCTTCTTCTTGCCACAGCATCGATCTCGTCTATGAATATAATACACGGAGCATTTCTCTTTGCCTCCTCAAACAGATCGCGCACACGCGAAGCTCCCACACCGACAAACATCTCTACGAAATCAGAACCCGAAATCGTAAAGAAGGGCACGCCTGCCTCGCCCGCAACGGCTTTGGCTAAAAGTGTCTTGCCTGTTCCCGGAGGTCCCACAAGAAGAACTCCCTTTGGTATCCTCGCGCCTACCTGGATATATTTTTTCGGAGCCCTCAAAAAATCCACGATCTCCTCCAGCTCTTCTTTTTCCTCCTGAAGGCCCGCCACCTGAGAAAATGTTATCTTTTTATCCCTGTCTGTGCTGAGACGCGCCCTGCTCTTTCCGAAATTCATGGCCTTTGCGTTGGCTCCCCCGCCCTGACGGTTCATAAGGAAGAAAATAACCAGAAGAGCGCCGACAGTTATAAGCACCGGAAGAATCGATGTGGCAAACCAGTTGTCCTGCGGAATATCCGGCATCTCAAATGTAATATTTTTCTCCTTGAGATATTCCTGGATATCATTCACATCCGACACATACAGATAGCGAAGCTCATCTCCGTCTCTTCCCTTTACCGTAAGCTCTACCCGTCCGGTCGGAACTGCCTTATTCTGCGAAATGACAACATCCTTAACATTTTCTGAAGTAATCAGGCTTTCGAATTCCTTCCAGGTGATCTCGTCTTCTCTCTGCTCAAATCTGTTCGTAAACCACAGCATCGCAAATAAAAATATTATAAGCGTAAGCAGCATCCCGCTGCCAAGCCCTCTGTTTTTCCTTGTATTCAATCTACTTAAGCCCCTTTCTACTCCACACCCTGCACAACTCCGATGTATGGTAGATTTCTATATTTTTGCGCATAATCAAGACCATATCCTACCACGAATTTATCCTCGATCTCAAATCCGGTGTAGTCCACCTTCACCTCGCGCACCCTTCTGTCCGGTTTATCCAGAAGCGTACACAGCCTCATACTGTCAGGACGGCGCTTAGAAAGAATCTCCAAAAGATAGGAAAGGGTTCTTCCCGAATCAATAATATCCTCCACCACGAGAACATCCTTTCCCTCCAGCGGCTCATCCAGGTCCTTTGCAATCCTGACTACTCCGCTTGACGAAGTGCCGTCACCGTAGCTGCTGACACTCATGAAGTCCATCGAGACCGGGACAGTAATTCTTTTGGCAAGCTCGCACATAAAAAATACGCCTCCCTTCAGAACACATATGAGATGCACCTGCTTTCCGGCATAATCTTCGCTGATCTGTTTTCCCAGCTCTTCAATCCTCCTTGCTACTTCCTCTTCACTGTGCATAACACTTATTGTCTCTGCCATCATTTTCTCCTCCGTAAAATTGAATCTCCAGAATCCTCTTTGTCTTATCCGTTACCTGATACATCTGATTCTGTCTGCACCCTACGATCCATATAATGTGAGAGCCGTCTGCCAGAAGCCAGAGTCTGTCTCTCATCTCCCGGGGTATCTTCTCATTAATAAAATACTGTTTAAGCTTCTGGGTATTTCCGCTCTTATCTATCGTCAGATAATCGCCCGGTTCCCTGTGCCTCATTTTTACAGTATTCTTTATTATATCATAATCGAACCATTTCGTGTAGGGGTTTTTCGGAAATGCTTCCGATATCTCTTCTCTTTCCAATATCCTGACAGCAAATTTTTTCTCCGGCTCCGCATTTTTTTCCGTTTCTCCCGCCTTTTCAAAACGTATTCCCTCATAACAGCGAACCGCCGTGGTTCCGTAGGGAAGATCGGCCCTTCGCCCCACTTGCTTTCCCAAAAGCTCCTCAAGTATCTTCACATGAATGGCTTCAATATCCTTTCTGTGTCCCGCTGCCTCACAAAGAACCTCATGGAGTATATAGGACCTGAGCGCTTCATCCGCCGCCTGAAACCTCCCCTGCTTCAGGATGAGCCTTCCGAGGGAATCCCGGACAGTACATTCCCCTTTCAGACGGAGCGCTTCGCGCCGGACATAATCCTCAATCACACGCATCCTTTCCGCCGTCTCCGCCATGTGAAGCACAGTCTGCTCATTCATATTTCTTTCCATATAAGGTATGATTTCATTCCGAATCCGGTTCCTCGTGTAAGCGTTACATGCATTTGTTTCATCTGTACAATAAGATATTCCCCATTTTTCCAGATATGATTCAATTTCCCTTCGTTTCACGCACAGAAGCGGCCGGATCCATACGCCGGACACAGGAGCGATCCCTCCAAGTCCCTTAAGCGAGGTTCCCCTGCACAGATTCCACAGCACTGTCTCCGCGTTATCATTCATATGATGTGCAAGGGCAATCCTTGTCCCCTTCTGCTGTCTCATTACATTTTCAAATGCCTCTCTTCTTACTTCCCGCCCGGCTTCTTCCTCCGTAAGCCCGTGCTGCTTTGCATAAGCCGGAACATTTTCCCGGAACACGGTAAGAGGAACCTTCCTCCTGCCGCATATTTTCCTGACATAGGCCTCGTCCCTGTCCGCAGCCTCCCCGCGGATGCCGTGGTTGACATGGACGGCATGAAGCATAAATCCCCGCTCCTCCATAAGCCTTATAAGTATGAAAAGAAGGCATACGGAATCTGCTCCTCCCGATACGCCTGTAATCACCTTATCCTTTTCACTGATCATATGATGCTTTTCTATATATCGCTTAACCTTCTCATACATTCAGAAATCCCTCTGTTTTTAACCTTAGCATCATATTATAAAACTTTCTCTGAAAATGCAAGTTCTCTTTATATTTTCCATATGCCTATTACCAATATCGTCATATCGTCTACCGGAAGCCCGTTTGAGCACTCAAGAACCTTTCCCAGAATATGGTGTGCGACCTCCTTCGGATTCTGCACGTCAACCTCCGAAATGAAGCTGCCCATCAATACGTCCTGCTCACCGGTCGGAAGTGCATCAAGCACCCCGTCTGTTACCATAATGACAAAATTTCCGGATTCCAGCTTTTTTGTTACCGTATCGATCTCTATATCCTGTATGACACCGATCGGCAGCGTCACCGAATGGATCTTTTCTATCTCTTTTCCCCTTTTAATATATGTAGTGGCCGCACCCGCTTTCACAAATTCGCACTCACCGCTGTACAGATCAAACAGGCTCACGTCGATCGTAGAAAAACGGACCTCCTCCCGCCCGATGACCAGCGCCGTATTCATAAGCTGAACCGCTGTTTTTACCGGGAATCCGGCATCTAACAGCTCCTCTAACAGCTCCACCACCATCGTGCTCTCGCGAAACGCCTCCTCTCCTGCTCCCATCCCGTCAGATAGAGCGACACCCTTTTTCCCGCCGGGAAGATCCGCCATAAGAAACGTATCCCCGGATATCTGGTCACAGTCCTTGCCGATTCTGGCGATTCCCTGAAGTGTATGAAACCGGGCCCCTTCCACGCAGCTGACCGTACAATATTCATCCCCGACGATCGGGCGCTCGCCCTGCTCCGGCATCATCACACGGCCCACGATCCCCCCAATCTCCGCCGCCAGCTCCTTTACCGGAATCACATGCCCCTTGGCCGCCTTAATAGTAAGGTGAATCTCATATTTACCGTTCGGAGTAATATAAAACACCGAGGACAGCATTTTCACACCCGACTTGCGCAGGTGATTTTTTATCTTTTTTTCCAGATGCTCATCCTCAAAAATACCGGCATCCAACTCCCGTGTAGTGTACCGTATCGTCTTTGCGAAATTTTCAAGCTGATTGGCATAGCCTTCCCGGTTCTGGACCATTTTATTATTCCACACCAGCTTCTGCTTGGCCCCCTCAAAGGTTTCCAGAGTCTCCCTTAAGAACCGGGGCGCCATAATGCACTGCTTCTGAAGGCGCCGCTTAAGCTCTATATTAAGCTCCGCGCCGTACTCCTCCACCGCGCACAATATCTCATACATCATGTGATAGGTGTTCAGCCGCCTCTCCCCCAGGCATGCCTCTCTGTTCTCACAATTTTCACACACCTTCTCCGTGACCCGCCGGAACATGTCCTCGTTCTCCTCCTTTGTGAGGGTCATCCGGTAATTCGTAAGCTTCAAAAAAATATTTGACAAATGCCCCAGCGAATCCGCCAGCTTGTCCATCTGGATCACGTATGGATTCAGAAAAATCTCCTTCTCCCTGATATCCGCCATAATTATACTCCCTTTCTATGGTGGGGACGTAGTAAAATTAATTTTACTACGTCCCAGATTGAAAATACCCTGTCCCTATCCGGACGTATTCCAAAAAAGCTCCGGGCATTCTGCCCGAAGCTTTTCTTCCGTACCTTATACATCCTGTCTTCACGTCCGTTTCTTATTTGGCCTTAAATATAATCTCGTTTTCATTCACCAGACCAAGCTTGTCCTTCGCCACTTCCTCCACATACTCATCCGTGCCTACATACTTTTCCAATTCATCTATCTGGACAGACCGTTCTTTTTCTGCATCGATCTGCTTCTCTAATTCAATCTCCTGAGCCTGATATGTCCTGTCCTTTTCCAGTAAGGACACTGCATTCGCAGACACCACCGCCATTAATAATACAATGACCGCGCTGACCGCGAGCATACTCCGCTTATGACGGTTGACATACCGGCTCTGGCGCCTTCTGCGTCTCCTGCTTTTTTCTTTTTTCATATTGATCACCCTTATACCGGCTCCCACACCGGCAGACTGTACTCCCCTGAAACACTTTTATCTTATCTTTTTTCAGGTTGTTTATCAACTCTTTTTACGCAAAAAAATTCCCCAAATTTTTTCCGACTTTTTTACAAAAAGCGACATTAAAACGGCTCCAATCACAACACCTAGTATAAAATGCCATCTAATTCTACCACTGTTTGTTTGGTAAATTTGTATAAACAGATATATAGCGGCACCGATCCAGAAAATCAGATCTTCTACCCCCATCAGGACAAGGCTGTGCTTCACAATTTCCCGAAAGCATCCCAGGCACTTATACGCCAGCCTGACACTCGCTCCGGAAAATACGGCAATTACAAATACGATTACTTCTCTTCCGATCCCGGACATTTCTTATTACCTGAACAGCTTGGAGAATAAATTTTCTCCCTGTTTTGGTCCGGCATGCACATCGGAATATGAAACACTGTCGATATTTCCCGACAGATCTACCTCTCCCTTCTCTAAGCTCAGCCGGTTGACATGAAGGTCCGTTCCCTTCACCATCATCATTCCCTGTTCCGTCTCTAACAGAATTTCATTCAAATCAAAGGAAAGCACATCGATTACTCCTGTCACCATACTTGTTTTCCGGTTATTGATAACAAGCTTATGCGCCTTGCCTACTGTTCTTTCTTCCATATATGTATCACAACCTTTCTTAATAATCATATGAAAGGCTGCCGCCGTTTATTACAAATATTTAAACAAGTCCTTCGCTTCTTCCTTTTTCGTCGTATCCTGAATATCGAGAACCTCAACCTTTACCGTCCTTGTTCCAAACTGAATCTCAATAATATCTCCTGTTTTCACCTTCACCGAAGCCTTCGCCACCTTACCGTTTACCAGAACACGTCCGGCATCGCACGCTTCATTCGCCACGGTTCTTCGTTTAATCAAACGGGAAACCTTTAAAAATTTATCTAATCTCATATCCTTCCTCCGTAAAAAAAGTAGAGAGACCGAAACCTCTCTACTTCTATTAATTCTGTGTATGATTACTCATTAACAGCATCCTTTAATGCTTTGCCAGCCTTAAATTTCGGAGCCTTGCAGGCTGCGATCTTCATTGTCTTTCCTGTCTGCGGGTTTCTTCCTTCTCTTGCAGCTCTTGTGCTTGTCTCAAATGTGCCGAATCCGACTAACTGAACCTTGTGATCTTTTTTAAGTTCCGCTGTAACTACATCAACAAAAGCTTTTAACGCTTTTTCAGAATCCTTTTTAGAAATCTCTGCCTGGCTGGCAATGGCTGCTACTAATTCTGTTTTGTTCATGGATGATTTTCCTCCTCTTGTTTAAATCTCTAGACTTTTCGCCTTAGTTACTGTTATAACTGTTTTCCTAATGTTTGTCAAGGCAATTTCGTTGTTTTACAGGCATTTCTCCGTATTTTACAGGTTTTTAATAATTTTTTACCCTACAGCATCGCATCGATCATCTCAAGCACCTTTTTGCCCAGTTTTTCAGAACGCTCCGCGGCGTCTTCAAGCGAGCTTCCCTTGATTCCATAATAGAATTTTACCTTCGGTTCCGTCCCGGAAGGTCTTACACACAGCCACGCATCATCTGAAAGATCATAATATAACACATTCGATGCCGGAAGTCCGGTCTTCGTCTCTTCACCGGTCCCGACATTTTTAATAATGCCGGTCTGATAATCTCTCGCACTTAAAACCTTATATTCTCCAACCTGCACCGGAGGATTTTTGCGGAAGGTTTCCAGGATCTCCTGAATCTTCTCCAGCCCCTCGATACCCTTTAACGTAACAGACTTGATATCCTCCTTATAGTAGCCGTATTTCTCATACATGTCCACCATCGCATCCCACAGGGTCTTTCCCTTCGTCTTGTAAAATGCCGCTGCCTCGCAAAGCGCCATTGTCGCCACAATCGCATCCTTATCCCTTGCATACGTACCGATCAGACAGCCGTAGCTCTCCTCAAAGCCAAAAAGATAGCTTCCCTTTCCGGACTGCTCAAAGCCCAGGATCTGCTGGCCGATATATTTAAAGCCTGTCAGCACCTCGATAAAGCCTGCGCCGTATTCCTTCGCGATCGCTTTCGCCATATTGGAGGTAACGATGGACTTAATCAGATATCCGTCATCCGGAAGGCCTCTCGTAGCCTTGCGCTCGCTGATCTCATAATCCGCGAGCAGGCAGCCGGACATATTTCCGGTGAGTACCTTGTATTCGCCGGACTTTG
>CAQNVT010000022.1 GCA_948844705.1 uncultured Dorea sp. | reverse complement strand
CAGAGAAACTCCCTGTTAGATGAGCTTGGAAGCTATGTTCCGATCAATGTTAAGTACTGGGATCAGAAGATCGGCGAGGGCCAGACCGTAGAGGTTCTGGATGTATATCTTGTTGATTCCAACGGAGAAAATCATACCCTTATCTCCGACGGCCGCTACGGAAGCTTTACAACGGATGTATCCGGTCTTCCGGTCACGTTAGACCTTATGGATGCCAACGGCGACACTACACGGCTTGCAGGCAATGACGACAGCGGCAAATACCGTGAGATCCTTGGCTCCGGTACGATAAAAGGAACACTTGACTTTTTAAATAAATCCGGCGATTTTGACAACAGCGACTTCAAAGGCCTTGGCTACTATGAAAAAGCACTTAATTCTCTTGTAGACACATTTGCAAAGGCATTTAACGAAGCGAATGTCAGCATAACCGATAAGGACGGCAATGTCCTTGCGGTGCCAGAAGACCGTCCGTTATTTGAGATATCCGGCAACGGAACTGATTTTACCGCGATGAATATTAAAATCGCGGACGGCTGGCTCAAGGGTGATTACGGGATTACGATTACCAATAAGGTTATCAACGGCGATACCGGTTCAACCGGCGATGAAAATGTTCTGAATATGATCAAGATGCTGGATAAGAGCTATGAATTTGACGTAAACGGAGTAAAGTTTTATACCGGAAGCTTCCATGACTGTTTTGCCAACATTGAAAACACGCTCGGACTTGACGCAAAATCAGGCAACACCCTGCTTACGAACCAAATCGCCGTTCTTAACCAGACTTCAAACTCCAGAGACGGGGTTTCCGGCGTACAGCTTGATGAAGAAGGTATGAACCTATTGCATTACAACCAGTCCTATAACGCCGCGGCAAGACTTATGACGACACTTGACGAAGCGCTTGATAAGCTGATAAACGGAACCGGCGTAGTCGGAAGGTAACAGGAGGTTTAATATGAGAATAACAACAAATGCAATCTTAAGGAATTATAAGTCTAACCTTGGAACTTCCCTCAAAAACCTTGATACTGCAAGAACCCAGGTTATGACCCAGAGAAAATTCAACTCTACGGCGGAGGATCCGTCCAACGCTCTCCGCGCCGCCATATTGGAGCGTAAATATGTAAAAAACGAAGATTACCTGAATATCGTAAAGGATGTGCAGTCCTTCCAGGATTCCCAGGAGGATGCGGCGATGCAGATCGAAACGCTTGCAAAGAGGCTCAGCAAACAGTATGGCCTTGAGGCCCTGAACGGTACGAACGGTTCTCTGGAAACCAGAGAAACCTATGCGGACGCATGGCGCGGCGCGCAGGAAAGTCTTCTGTTAAGCTTAAATGCAAGCTATGAGGGAAAATATGTATTTGCCGGAAGCGACGGAAAGACCGCTCCGTTCCAGCTCACTAATGAGCCTGTTAACCCGGCGGATCCTGACGGGCCGACCAAACAGGTCTTAAGATACCGCGGTGTAGATGTAAACGATCCGGCTAATAATGCTGTATTAGAAGAATTATCCAAAGATACTCTTTTTGTGGATCTGGGTTTTGGACTTAATGTGGACGTCACCGGCACAAACATAGACATTGATTCCTCCAGCGCTTTCAACACAAGCCTTCCCGGAATCAACGTTGCAGGATTTGGAAAAGACGATAAAGGACTTACGAACAACATCGTTCTTCTCTGCGGCGAAATTGCCGATGTACTGGACGCTGAAGAAATGGATTACGAGAAATACAGGGAGCTTTTAGGGAAATTTGACGAGGGCCGTAATAATGTTCTTGAAAAGGTAACTGTTCTCGGCACCCAGACTGAATTCCTGACCACCACGAAGGACAGACTGGAAACCAGCAAAACCAGCCTTTCCACACAGATTGACAATGTTGTTAATATCGATATGGCAGAAGCTATTATGAATTTCTCATGGGCTCAGTATGCTTACAATTCAGCCCTGAAGGTTGGAAATAATATTCTGACACCATCATTTATTGATTTTATGAGTTAGTATATTAAATATGAGAGAAGGGAGGTAACGATACATGAACCAACTTATTAAAATTACTACTGTTCCTATTCAGTATGAATTAAAAATCAGCAATGCACGTTTTGAGCGGCAGAGCTCCGAGGCACAGCTTGAGATCAGCCGGAACAAAGGCGGCTTATCTATCAAAAGCAGTCCGGTAAAGCTGCATCTGGATTCCTCTGCGGCAAGAAGCTCCGTCTCGCCGACTCCGGCTCAAAGTGTTGCGCAGACGGCGCAAAAGGGGCAGGAAGCCGCTTACAGCGCAACCGCACAGCTTGCCCAGGAAGGGCAGCTCTTACTGAAAGCAGACATCGGACAGGACGTGATCGGACAGATCATGCAGCAGAGAAACGCCGCTCCTACCGGAGAATTTCAACTTGGATTTACTCCTTCTGCTCCGGTAGATATCAGCTACGAACCGGCGAATCTGACAATCAATTATGAGATGGATAAGCTGAATTTTGATCTGAAGATCGCGAACGGGAATTTTGAATTTATCCCCGGTGATATTGAAATGTCCATCACACAGCGGCCGGACGTTTTAATCGAGTATATTGGCGGACCGATCTATGTGCCGCCGAGCGCTGATCCGAACTATGAACCAATAGATGTAAGGGCTTAAAACAAAGCCCTTACTTTTTATTCTAAGGAGGTATGTAACATTGAATATTAATGCAAAATACTTTGGCGAAGTTACGTATGAAGAGCATGATGCTATTCATATTATAAATGGATTATTCGGCTTTGAAGAATATACGGATTATCTTCCTCTGTCCTTTAATGAGGAAAATGATTTCATGCTTTCTCTGCAGTGTCTTGAAGACGAGACGCTCTCCTTCATTATTATGAATCCGTTTATGCTATGTGCCGATTACTCACCGGAAATCTCCAAAGAGGATCTCGAATCTCTCGGGGCAGAGTCCCCGGATGACATTTCCTTTTATGTTATCAGTGTGATCCGCGATCCCCTTGAGGAATCTACCGTTAACTTAAAGGCTCCCCTTGCTGTCAATGCAATAAACAGAAAGGCAAAACAGATCATGCTGAACCAGACAGAATATACTTTCCGTCATGTTCTTGGCGGCATGACTCATAAGGAGGCGGAATAAAATGCTTATATTGCAGCGAAAAAAGGGAGAGTCCCTTTTTATAAATGATAATATCACATTAACCGTTATTGATGCCGGTACCGAATGGGTTAAGCTGGCTATTGACGCTCCAAAGGAGGTTTCTGTTCTCCGTTCTGAGCTCAAAGAGGCGGCTGCCGAAAACAAAAAGGCTTCTGAAGGCGCTCCCGAAAAAGTATTGGATGAACTGTTAAAGAAAAAATAAAAAAAGATTGAAGAAAAGGCCGGGTCTCTGCCGATTCTTCAATCTTTTTTCATCTCATAAATATCCCCTATGCCATACGGTCTATCGCCGCTACCGGCGCCGACATCACGGATACGCTCACGGCATCCGCGCCGCCCGCCGCTCCTGCAGATGCCGCGGAAACTCCCGTTTCCGCACTTACGGCGGACGAAGGCATGGAATCCACGTACTGCTCCGCAATCTGACGGAATTTTTCCTCGCTGAAAGAGGGCTTTGGCATAACATCGTCCAAATGCGATGTCTGAGCCTGCTCCTGGCCTTTTCTCGCCGTTTTTTTGCGTCTCAGCTCTTCTGCAAGCTGCCTTGCAAGCTTTTCCTTAAGCTTCTTCTCCGCCGACTTCTGGAGCCTTTTTAAATCCTCCTCCTTGTGAAGCCTTGCAATCTTAATATTGCCGCTCTGTATTACCGCTCTGATCTTCCGTATAACCGCCGCCTTCTCCGCAGGATCCTTCACCTGAAATTTTACCTTCTGAATCTCACCGTATTTGGATGCAATGATCCCCCGTACTGACGTTACATTTTTCGCATTTGCAAGGCGCATCATATTCGTACTGTGAGAATAGTTATACGGTGAGCTGTACCCCTTCTTTTTCTTAGCCTCCTGCGCGTAAAAGGAGGTCGATTCCCGATCTCTCCAGTATGTGGGATAAATCTTCTCCTTGTCACGCTCCTTTGTGGCGGTCCACATGGAAACCTGCCCCTCCTCGTCAAGCACCAGACCCATGCTCACCAGCTCTTTATCTCTTAAAAACGCGCTTGTCTGGGCAGATTTCTGATAGCTGTTCAGATGATTCAGAACATTTTCCACCTGCTTACGCACTTCCTCATCCGTGCTCATCTTCTCTAACAGCCCGGCTGAAATCGTCACATTATTTATTCCCGTCATAGTGGAACCATACTGTGCAATCTGACTCTTATTATCAAAAGAAGCAAAGTTAAAATTAATATGCTTATAATTCTCCTTAAGGTAATTCATCATAGAGGCTGCACCTGACTGGTTCGATGCGTTATCGCCCTTCGCTTCTGTCTGGGAAATCGTCTGAGACAATCCTGCGGCCGCCGTATCGCGATAAAGTGTTTCACTTTTTACCTGCATAAGAATCCCTCTCTTTTCTTCTTAATTATTTTAAAAATGGGAATGTCCATCCTACGGCCATT
>CAQNVT010000021.1 GCA_948844705.1 uncultured Dorea sp. | reverse complement strand
AGTTCTTCCATCAGATTCTTTTTGTTATGCAGACGGTGCGGATACATCTATGCCTCCTTCATTCCCGCTGCCTGTAGAAGCCTCATCTGCTGTGTCTGCCGTATCTGCCGTGTCTGCTGTATCTGCCGTATCTGTTGCCAGAACAGGCGCCGACCAGAGGACGACACACAAAAATAGCGCCAGAAATCGTTTCATTTCCATTTCTCCATACAATATCTATTATTACTCATTGTAGTGGAGAGGTCAAAAAAATATAACCGGAATCTTTGATTTTCATTTCATTAATTTTTGGAGGGTAACTACAAGCTCATCGATCGTATCCTCTTTGCCATTGCGAATATCCTCCGCCACACAGGTGCGGATGTGCTCCGCAAGCAAAACCTTATTAAAGCTGTTAAGAGCGGCATTCGCAGCAGATACCTGGATCAGAATATCCGTACAGTAAGCATCCTCCTCAAGCATTTTCTTTATTCCCCGGATCTGTCCCTCCACACGGCTTAAACGGTTTAACAGATCCCTGTACTCCTTTTCCGAACGTTCTTTCTTCTTATGGCAGCATTCTCTGCTCTCGCTCATGGCTCTTCCTCCTGATCTTTCCCAACGGATATTGACTAGTACACCGAATACTAAGTTGTACTAGATATGCTCTCCTACATTCTCATCCTCATAATCAAAAATACACCTCTCAAAAGCATTGATCACATGTGTATCCTCATATTTATCATAGCGCTTGTACTTTCTTCCGTAAGACATATGCACATGTCCGTGAAGAAAGAAGCTGGGGCGGTATTTCTGAAGCAGTGTCAAAAATGCCTTAAACCCCTGGTGAGGCAGATCCTCGCCGTCATTTAGCTGATATGCCGGCGCGTGCGTTACCAGAATATCAAATCCTCTCCTCCGAAACAGCTGAAACGCAAGCCTCCTGACTCTTGAGAGCATCTGAAATTCCGTATACTGATATTTTCCGGAGCTGTAGCGCATGGATCCTCCGAGCCCCAGAATCCGTATCCCGTCATGCACATATATAGTATCGTCAATACAGATGCAGCCCTCCGGCGGATTTCTGTCGTATTTTTCATCATGGTTTCCATGCACATACAGAACAGGAATTGATGTAAGCGTCGTAAGAAATGACAAATACTCCGGCGCCAGATCTCCGCAGGAAATAATCAGATCCACTCCCTCAAGCTTGCTCCTATCAAAATAATCCCACAGATAGGCCGACTCCTCGTCTGCAATTGCAAGTATCCTCATAAATGTATCTAACCTTCCTCTTTTTTTACTCCCTGCTGCAATACCGTCGGCTTTGCCTGTTCCTGGAGCTCATATTCCTTCGGAAGAGAACCGATCACATTTTCGGCCAGCCAGTCCATTTTCGCAATCTGCTCCGGAGTAAGGCTTACATTCGGGTCGTCCTGGACAATGCCGTCCTGAGAATATAAAATACCGGAAAACGGATTAAATTCCCCGCTGCTGATCGTATGCTTAAGCAGCTCTACAAGCCGTCTCGTACCGATCGGCAGATTTTTGGAGCATATGACATCGATCACTCCCGAGGACATGCCCCACCAGTAATTGATCGCCTTTTTCTCCGGAGATTTGTCGTCATATTTCCACGTTCCGTCCATGATCGTGCGGACAAGCCGCTCGTAAAATTTTCCCCAGTGCCACAGAGGCATGGCAAGGCTTCTGGGCCAGTCATTTTCCAGTGTATAGAGTCCGAAATACCTGGAGGACTCCTCCGGAATCACCATATCCTTTCCTGAAATGCAGCTCGCATCTGTTTTCCGTATTTTATCGTAAATATCCTGATCCTTCAGAGAAGACCACTCCAGATAAACCTCCGCACGGGGATTGATCATCTTTGCTCCCAGTGCAAACGCATTGATATTGGCAATCGATCCGTAAATAGGCATATCCGCAACATACGCCAGCTTATTGTTTTCCGCCATTGCTCCCGCAATCGCTCCCATCATAAATTTCGCCTCATGCATACGCGCATAGTACGTCCTGATATACCGATGGGATGTATTAAGCGAGCAGTTCAGTATCCGCACATCCGTGTGCGCGATTGCCGCCTTAACGCTTGCCTGCACAAAGGCCGGCGAAGTCGTAAAGATAATATCGCATTCATCCCGGATAGCCTCTTCTATAACTGTCTCAACCGTTTCCTCCGTTACATTGTCATAATAAACCGTGCTGACTTTTTCCGGAAACGTCTGCTCCAGGTGCAGTCTTCCAAGCTCATGGGCATAGGTCCACGCCGAAGATGACGCGGTCTTTGCATACACAAATGCAATCTTAAGCTTCGTCATTCCTGTCGGAAGGAGAAGGTTTAAGAGCGGCTTTTTCTCATTATTCGGATCCAGCTTTAAGTCAACGGACTCCTCCTTTTTCTCAAGAAGCTTAAACTCCTCCCAGCTGTCGGAGATCAGGGTCTTAAGCTCCTTCGTCGTCATCTCATAGAGCTCCTCATAGCCATACAGCGTAATAAAGGACAAAAATGCGTCGCCCGGCAGAATGTTAAGCTCGTCGTCTCCCTTCTGCGCCTCGTTGATCTGTCTGTATTCCGAGCAGAACCTCCGGTAGACAGAGCTGAAGGTCAGCTTGTCATCCTCTGACCAGACCTCATCCGCCCCCTTTCCGACTTCCTTCTGAAGCTTTGCAAAGCTTCCCTCCTCTGAGAACCAGATATAATTCACCCTGGACAATTCATAAAAATCCAGAAATTCGTAGTAGATCTTATTTTCCTTTTCATCCGTGCGCTTCGGAATAATTCTCGTAACAACGCCCGGAACCGCGGCAACACCAAAAAATTTCATGACGCTGACCCGCTTGTTTCCCTCCAGCACATAAAACTTGTTCATATATTCATAGGCCTTGATCGGCTCCCTGATCCCTTCCTCTACATGACTTGTACTGAGGCTTGACCACTTGGAAGCAAACTCCGTATTTTCTCTTAAAATCGGCATAAAGTTGCTGGCAAATGCACTGCTTCTTCCGCCGGTCTTTGTCCCCACGATCTGATCGATCGGTATTTGAACCAGTCCCAGCGGAACCTCTGAATAAGTTCCGCGCCCCGGAAGTATATCGTCAAGAACCTGTACGGTAGGCTGCATCCCGTGGAGCATCCGATACTGATAATCCCGTTTCCCAAGCTTGTAGGCTTTTACATAATCTTCTAACGCCATATAATTCTCCATTTCACTGTTTTATTATCTTTCTTTGCAGGTAAAGTATACACCATTCATACTGTATTCGCAACAATACATTGAAGCAGCGGCAAAAGTTCTTTCCCGCTCTTTAATTCCTCCGTCGCTTCACTTACCTTTACGGGGCAGCGGCGTCCTCTGTGATTCAGCCAGATTGTGCGCCATCCTGACGCCTTCGCCCCAGTTACATCGGATTCGTAGGTATCTCCTATGTACCAGGTATCCTCCGGCAGAAAATCCATACGCCTCTCCACCTCCTTAAAGGCCCGGACATCCGGCTTATGATAACCAATCTCTCCGGTGGGAAAGACCCATTCATCCTCAAACCATCTCCATAGCTTCAGGGCAGCGGTTTTTCTCCTCTGCCCCTCGCCGTTTCCGTTCGTAAGCACTGCAAGCCCGGTCCGTGCCTCCGTACAAAAATCAAGAACCTCCTCCATAAAGTCAAACATCTCAATCCGCGTCTGATGATAACGGTACTCTGCCTCGAAACGGTCTCCCTCTTCTCTTTTTACCGTAAGCCCCGCATCACCGTAGGTCAGCCTGAGTCTTTCATAAAAAGCATCCTCCTTTGCTATCTTCCCCTCCCTTTCCTGTTCAAGCAGGATGTCCGAATAGACCCTTGATTTCTTAAAAAGCTCCTCGCAGTCCGCATGTGTCCTCTCTGCAAACAATTTATCATGCGCCTTTTTAAACGGCTGCATCAGGTCATACATGGTGTCATCCAAATCGAATACAAAATTTACCCTCTTATCACCCATAAAATCACTCCCTCATTAATATTCTATTCCCTGCTGATCGTATCTGCCACCGTCATCCTTCTGATCCGCCCTGCCGGTCCCATAACCGCCAGCAAAACAGCCGCAAGCATGATGATCACAATAACCAGAAGCTCCCATCCGGGAACCCTCCACTCCTCGCCCCATCTGGAGGTTACAAGAGACGTAAACAAAACTCTGTTAAGCGGCAGACCCGTCAGGCACCCGAAGACGGCGCCAAAGATCATATACGTCATCGTCTCACTAAATACCATCCGGACCAGCTGCCCTGTGCTCATCCCGACCGCCCGCATCGCTCCGTATTCCCGCATTCGTGCGGAGACGCTCATGGCAATGCAGTTTATAATATTGAAAAATGCGATCAGTGCGATCACCGCCAGAAATCCATAGAGGAATACCGACATAGAATAGCTGGCTCCTCTTACCTCCTGATTTCCGGGCCTTTTATCAGAAAAAGTAATGCTTCCGCCGCATTCCTGCTCTGCCGCCTCCCTGATCCTTTGTACCGGAGAATCCTCCGTGCCTTTCTCAAGCTGTATGTCAAGCACCATATAATCCTTCTCTCCGGTCAGCGCATAAAATACTTCTTTGGAACATATTACGGCGTCTGCCGAAGCATCTATATTGTCATAGATTCCTTCTGCCGTGCCCACTACCAGAAGCTCCTTTTCTCTTCCGCCGGCCGACAGGTTAAGACTGCTTCCCTGTTCAGGCGTATCTTCTCCTCTGAATACAGAGATAACGCCTTTTCCGTCTGCCGCCGCCTTCACATCTCCTTCAAGGACAGAGTCCTCAAGCCAGTGAAACTGCTGCTCATCATAAGAAATCACAGTAATATCTCTTCCGCTCTCCGTCTCCGTAAATTCTGCATAATTTCTCCCAAATACATGCTTCACTCCTGATAATTTTTCCAATTCTCCGGCAAGCTCCGCCGGGATCCGCTTCCCGTTATCCTCCGGCTGTATGGAGATATCCGGAGCCGACGGGCGAAGCGGTGTGATTGCATGGTGCATAAAATCAATCGCTGTACTAAAGGAAAGAAACAAAATAATACTGAATGCAAAGGAGCCTGTCACCAAAAAGAAATTTTTCTTACTGCCGGAGGCATGATGGATCCCCAGCGCCGTATCCACCTTAAAGATCCTTGTATGCGCAGCTTTTTTCGCCGCCTTGACGGTTCCGGCATTTCCGGAAACCGCGGCAAGCGGGGACACTCTCGCCGCACGCTTTGCCGGAGAGCCCGACGCTAAAAATACCGTAATAAATCCTACGATCACTCCGGCGGCCGTTCCCGGATAACTGATCCCAAACACAGGAAGTCCTTCAAAAAGTCCCGGACTTAGATACCGCAGCATCCCGCACAATATCCATACTACAATGATCCCTCCCGCCAACCCGGCGGGGATTGCTGTCCTGCACCAGCGGAATGCTTCTCTTCTGACAAACCGGATAACCTGCTTTCCCGTAGCCCCGAGACATCGTATCATACCAAAAAACTCCGTACGGCCGGCAATATTGCTGTTCATACTTGCCGTGATCATAAAAATTCCTGCAATTACTACCAATACCGCTAACACTGCCGCCACAAAATAAAACTGCATCATATAGGGATCCCTGCTCTGAAACATCAGCATCAGAACCTTTGCATTCTGTCCCACCTGTTTTTCTCCGAGTCCAAACTGTGTGCTGATTTCACGAATCGCCTTCTGGATATTGCAAAACCGCCGGAACCTGACATAATAGAGTACTTCCCGGTCCTCTTCCTTCTCTTCGCCTGAGGGCAAGGAAGAAAAGCCGTCTGTATTAAGGCACATGCCAAACGCATCATGCTCTGCCTCCAGCACTGTATCCTTCGTAAACCCGGTAATCTGATACTCCTTTGCCTCTCCCTGCGGCATTGTCACACGAACCTTGTCTCCCGCCTTAAGGCCAAGCCGTGCCTTGACATTTTCATTCAGCACCGCCTCCTTTGGCGTTTTCGGGAATGTACCTTCCACAAGCTCTGCTGCCGGAAACATCTCAAGAAGCTCCTCGTCAAACCCGCAGATCACCGTTTCCGTTCCTTCGATCTGATATCCATCCTTCAAATAATAATTGAGCGCTCCGTACTGCGCTATGCTTTCTATCTCCGGACGTTCCTTTAGCAGAAGGCCCTGCTTCCTATTCACTGTAAAGCACGCGTGCCAGCTCCCGTCTGTTTTTACCGCCTGGATAAGCTGAGAGCGCATTTCCATATCCGCCATGCCAAAGATCACTGTAACAAGGAATACTGCCAGCACAATACACAGTCTGGTCATCCGGTTCCCCTTCTTATGCTGCTTTGCTGATATTTGAATCAGATCCAGATAGCTTTTCAATCTGACTCACCTCCCAGCTCGCCGAGCCTTCCGTCCTCAACCTGAAAAACACGGAAAATGAGAACTACGCACTTTAGGAAGTGAAATAAGGCGAGGAAAACTGAAAAGGGTGGAAAATTTAGAAATGTCCACTGT
>CAQNVT010000020.1 GCA_948844705.1 uncultured Dorea sp. | reverse complement strand
GGTAAAGCTTGTATACGAAGCACAGAGCCGCCGGATCCTGGGAGCGCAGATCATGGGTGAGAAGGAAGCGGCGTGGAGGATCAATGTATTTGCATGTGCCATCGACCGGGGGATGAGGACAGAGGAGCTCGGATATCTTGATCTCGGCTATGCGCCGATGTTTGCCGGTGTGTGGGATGCGGTGCAGATTGCGGCAAATGCCGCGAAATAGGAGTGGATATGATGAGAAAAATTAAGATTCCCTACGATGAGGGAACTCTTGAGCTGCAGCTTGAGGAAAGGAATCTGAAGGCAGTCATAACGGCGGACGGTGACAGCTTCCGTCCCGAAAAGACAGAAACAGAGCTCATAAAAGAAGCCTTAGAGCATCCCCTGGGGACACCTGCGCTTCACACATTGGCACAGGGAAGGAACAAGGTCGTTCTGGTGACCAGCGACCATACAAGAGCAGTTCCAAGCAGGCTTACGCTTCCTCTTCTCCTAAAGGAGATAAGACGGGGCAATCCGGAGGCAGATATTACGATTCTGATCGCAACCGGCCTTCACAGGGCCACGACGAAGGAAGAGCAGAGAAGGATGTTCGGGGAGGAGATCGCGGACCGTGAGAAAATTGTCGTCAATAACGCTTTTTGTCCGGAGGAATTTGTGAGGATATGCGAGCTTCCTTCCGGAGCGGAATTTTTTGTGAATAAAATAGCGGCGGAGTGTGATCTGCTTATAACCGAAGGATTTATCGAGCCTCATTTTTTTGCCGGATTTTCAGGAGGACGAAAGAGCATCCTCCCGGGAATCTGCAACGAGGCTACCGTAAATGAAAATCATTCCTACAGGGCGATTGCAAGTCCGTATGCGGCGGCAGGGGTGTTAGAGAAGAATCCGATTCACGAGGATATGGTTTTTGCGGCGCGCAAGGTAAATGTCCGGTTTATATTAAATGTTGCATTGAACAGTGAAAAAAAGGTGATTGGTGCATTTGCAGGCGATCTTGAGGAGGCTCACGAAAGAGGTGTGGAGTTCGTAAGACGGCTTTCCGAGTGTGTGCCGGTAAAGGGAGATATTGTCATTACGTCAAATGGAGGATATCCTCTTGATCAGAACCTTTATCAGACGCCCAAGGCAGCGGCAACGGCCGAGGCGTGTGCAGTGGAGGATGCCGTGATCATTATGTGTGCTGCCTGCAGGGAAGGGATGGGCGGAACATATTTTGAAAAATTAATTGTGAAAGGTACCCCCGGGGAGATCGATCAGTATCTGTCAGAGATACCTCCCAGGGAGACGATACCGGAGCAGTGGTGCGCGCAGATTTATGCCAGGATACTGAAAAAGCATAAGATAATACTTGTGACAGATTATCTGGATAAGGAGACGGTGGAAAGGGCAAATATGATACATGCCGGAAGTATTGATGAGGCGCTTTTGCGTGCCTTTGAGCTTAAAGGAAGGAATGCGGAGGTTGTCGTGATACCGGACGGTGTATCGGTGCTGGCGGTAAAGGAGTGATGAAATGGAAATAAAATTGGCATTGCAGGTAGACGACATAGATAATGTAGCTACTGTTTTTGCAGATCACGTAAAGGATGGTGATGCTGTCACGGTTAAGGATAAGGAAGGGAATACGTTGGAGATTCAGGTGACAGGGGATATTCCCTTCGGACATAAGATTGCGGTAAAGGCAATGAAAAAGGGCGAGCCGATTATAAAATACGGCGAATCTATCGGAAGGGCAAGTGCAGATATCGGATATGGAGAGTATGTTCATATCCATAATATGGAAGCCATGCGCGGAAGAGGAGATCTATAAATTGGAGGAATCAGTATGGGATATACATTTCAGGGATATGTCCGGGAGAATGGAAAGGTCGGCAGCAGAAATCTGGTTGCAGTGATCCCGAGCGTGATCTGCGCAACGGATGTGGCGCAGGCGATCGTAAGACAGGTTTCCGGGACGATCGGATATTTTCATCATCAGGGATGCTGTCAGCTTCCGCTGGATCTGAAAAGAGTGACAGATACGCTGATCAGCCTTGGTTCGGGTCCCAATGTGGGTGCGGTGCTTATCGTAAGTCTTGGATGCGAGGGGACAGACACGGAACGCATGGTAAAAGAGATATCAAAGACCGGCAAGCGGGTCGAGATGATCGCCATTCAGGAGCTTGGCGGGATGAGCCGTGCGGTCCGGAAAGGGACAGATCTTGCGCAGATGCTGGCACTCTCTATATCAGGGTTTCAGAGAGAGCCTGTGGATATATCAAATGCGGTGATGGGGATTAAATGCGGAGGGTCGGATACGACAAGCGGAATGGCGTCCAATTGTGTGATAGGCTATGTTGCTGATAAGCTGGTGGATTTAAATGCCACGGTCGTATTCGGAGAAACGACGGAGTTTATCGGAGGAGAGCATATTCTTGCCGAGAGGGCCATAGGAGGAAAGGACGGCCCGGTGGGAAGAAGGATCTATGAGATCGTGGAACGTATGGAGACCCGTGCGAAGGCGGTCGGTGAGGATATGAGAGGAGGTCAGCCGACGCCGGGAAATATAAAGGGAGGGCTTTCCAGTATCGAGGAAAAATCACTTGGAGCTATTGTAAAAAGCGGCCATCGGCCGATACAGGGAGTGCTTGAATACCCTGAGATGGTAACGGATCAAAAAGGGCTGTGGATCAAGGATGCACCCGGAAGGGAGCCTGAGATCCTGACAGGAATGGCGGCAACGGGAGCGCAGGTCTTATGCTTCTCTACAGGAAGAGGAGCGCCGCAGGGATTTCCCAGCATGCCGGTTATCAAGATCTGCGGCAATCCTTATACATATGAAAGAATGAGCCATGATATGGATCTGAACGCCGGAAGGATCATAAAGGGAGAGATAAGCATTGAGCAGGCAGGCGAAGAAGCATTTGAACTGCTGCTTCAGGTTTTGAACGGGAGAATGACAAAAAATGAAGCGATTCATTATGTAAGTACTATGGATATCCATTGTCTCGGCCCGGTCATTTAAAAAAGGAGGCTATAATAAAAGTCATCGGACAGTATTCATAACCAATTATTAAACCATTAACTAATCATCAAAACATTATGAACATCACTTTTGGAG
>CAQNVT010000019.1 GCA_948844705.1 uncultured Dorea sp. | reverse complement strand
CTGATAGAAAAGATAGAAGTACACAATCCAGTTATGGTCAATGGAGTGAAAGAACAGAAGTTGACTGTATATTACAAATTTGTAGGTAAGATCGATTAAAGTATACGCCGAACACTGCCGCGGCAGTGGAAGAGAACATCAGCAGTATTTTATTCATTCCAAAGGTCATGACAGAGCCGATGGACTGCATGACAATGGAGGGAAGCCCGACCTTGTAGATCGTAAGGATCGTCTGCTTATGGGGTCTGAAATGCCTGAGGCTTATATTGATCTCCTTGTTTCTCGTCTGATTGAAGAACACAGAGAGACAGACCGCGATGATCTGGCCGGTGATCGTAGCGATGGCGGCTCCGGCGACCTCAAGCCTTGGGAATCCGAACAGGCCGAAGATCATGACGGGGTCCAGGATAATGTTAATGACGGCCCCGAGACCCTGTGTAATCATATTATAAAAGGTCTTGCCGGTAGACTGCATCAGACGTTCGAAGGTAATCTGTAAAAAGATGCCGGCACAGAAAATCGTGATAATAGACATATATTCCGTTCCGTATTCGATAATGACCGGATTATCTGTCTGAAGTACGAAAAACAGTCTGGAGCCAAAGCCTCCCAGTACAGCAAATATAATACAGCTCACGATTGTGAGGAACAGGCCGTTTTTTGCGGCCCGGTCCGCACCTTCAAAATTCTTTTCTCCAAGATTTCTTGAAAGCAATGCATTGATGCCGACACCGGTGCCGGATGCGATAGAGATCATCAGAGTCTGTATCGGGAAGGCAAGAGAGACGGCGGTCAGAGCGTCCTCGCTTAGCTTTGCGACAAACATACTGTCTACAATATTATAAAGAGCCTGTACAAGCATGGACAGCATCATGGGAAGCGACATGGTAATAAGCAGCTTTGGTACGGGCATGATTCCCATTTTGTTTTCCTGATCTGCGGCGGGGTGTTTTGTTATTTCCGTCATATGTATAAACCTCCTTAAATGTAAACGCAATGGCTATTATAACACGCACCTTGTTATAATGCAATACGGCGGATGCCGGAGAGAATCCATACATCTTGCAGTGTTGAAAAAGCAAAATGCAACATATATATAGGTGAAGAAAATATATATGGGGTTTTAAGCTGTGAGAGGGCGCAGGTATTTTCACGAAATAAAAATATTATGTCTGGTATTGATGCTTATTATATTTGGAGGAGGCATCGTCCGGCAGTCCGGTACCGATATAGAAAGCAGCGGTTCGGTGAAGAAGGAGGAGACCGCAAAGGAAACGCAGGCTATAGAGCCGCCGAAGATCGCGATCACCTTTGATGACGGTCCCAGCGCCGCGTGCACGGGAACGCTTTTAGACGGCCTTCATGAGCGCGGCGTGAAAGCGACTTTTTTTCTGATTGGCGAATATGCAGAGGCTAATCCGGAGCTTGTGAAACGGATATACGAGGAGGGGCATGTGATCGGGAACCATACCTATCACCATGTGGATATCACACGACTGTCTGACGAGGAGGCCGCCTTTGAGATCAAAGAAACTGACCGGATCGTATTTTCCGTTACCGGAGAGCATATCCGGTATGTAAGGCCGCCCTTCGGATCATGGCAAAAGGATCTGGAGCTTGAGATGGAGGTGCTGCCTGTCATGTGGAGTGTGGATCCCCTTGACTGGACAACGGAAAATGTGGATGAAATTGTAAATAAGGTAGTGACGGAAGTAGAAGAAGGTGATATTATTCTATTGCACGACTGCTATGAATCCTCTGTAAAGGCCGCCCTTCGGATCATAGATATTCTTACGAAGGAGGGCTATGAATTTGTGACGGTCGACGAGATGATCCTGGAGTAGGAAAAGAGACAGAGGTACGAAGTGGAGGATAACACAATGGATTTGTTTGAATATGCCAGAGAAAAAAATATGGATAAGGAAGCGCCGCTTGCGTCAAGGCTGCGTCCGGTAACCCTGGAGGAGGTAGTAGGACAGCAGCATATTATCGGCAAGGATAAGCTTCTTTACCGTGCCATTAAAGCGGACAAGCTGAGCTCGATTATTTTTTACGGACCTCCGGGAACAGGAAAGACAACTCTTGCAAAGGTGATCGCACACTCCACCAGTGCGGAGTTTACGCAGATTAATGCTACCGTGGCAGGAAAAAAGGATATGGAGGAGGTTGTCAAAAGGGCAAAGGATACGCTTGGCATGTATCAGAAGAAGACGATCCTTTTTGTAGATGAGATACACAGATTCAATAAGGGGCAGCAGGATTATCTGCTTCCGTTTGTAGAGGACGGCACGCTTATTCTGATCGGTGCGACAACGGAGAATCCGTACTTTGAGGTGAATGGGGCGCTCATTTCCCGCTCCAGTATTTTTGAGCTTTATCCGCTTGAAAAGGAAGAGATTAAAACACTTCTTCTGCGCGCGGTGTATGACGTGGAAAAAGGAATGGGAAGCTACGGCGCGGTCATTGACGAGGATGCTCTGGATTTCCTTGCCGATATATCGGGAGGAGACGCGAGAAACGCATTGAATGCCGTGGAGCTTGGAGTTCTTACAACAGACAGAAGCACGGACGGAAAGATACATATTACGCTGGACATCGCCTCGGAATGTATTCAGAAGCGGGTAGTGCGCTATGATAAGACGGGGGATAACCATTACGATACGATTTCCGCATTTATTAAGAGCATGAGAGGGTCGGATCCGGATGCGGCGGTATATTACCTTGCCCGGATGCTTTATGCAGGTGAGGATATCAAGTTTATCGCGAGGCGGATCATGATCTGCGCGTCCGAGGATGTGGGAAACGCAGACCCTATGGCGCTTACGGTAGCAGTGTCCGCGGCGCAGGCCGTAGAGCGGATCGGCATGCCGGAGGCGCAGATCATCCTGTCGCAGGCAGTGCTTTATGTGGCGTCGGCTCCGAAGAGTAATTCTGCCGTGAATGCCATCGGTGCGGCGATGGAAAATGTAAGAAGCTATAAGACAACGGTTCCGGTACATCTGCAGGATGCCCATTATAAGGGCTCAAAAAATCTCGGACACGGCGTAGGATATAAGTATGCCCATGATTATCCGAACCATTATGTGGCCCAGCAGTATCTGCCGAAGGAAATTGAGGGGACGGTCTTTTATGAGCCCGGAGATAACGGGAAAGAAAAGGAAATAAAGGAATGGCTTGCGTATATAAGAAGGTAATATAAGGAATGCAGAGCCGTCTTATATGAAGCAGCCTCCGTCAGAAGGCTGCTTCATATAATCTGCCGAAAATATTTTTTTCGATTACATAAATATCGGACAGGTCATCCGGACGGACTGCCAGAAAGTCCCCCTTTTTCCCAAGCAGATATCGTTCGTCATCCCACAGCGGGAATACCTTGACCGCTTTTTCGATGGGTTTTGCATGTATAAAGGTATCGCTTTTGCAGATGCAGGTCTGTGCATGTTCGAGAAGGCTGTGAATCTGTCCGGTTCTTTCATCCTTGGCGGTAGGGGCGTAGGACGTGCTGAGTTCAAAGGTTCCGCTTATGACTTCATAGGTGTTTTCGAATTTTTCTCTGCTGATCGGATATATGTCGCCGGAAACGCCGAGCATGATATAGGTATCGCCGGAGACGGTAACAGGAATATCTCCGTTCAGGGTACGTATAAGAGCATCCGTGCCGGAGGGCAGAATATCCTCTGATCTGACAAACCCTGCGGGGATTCTTTTTTTCTTATATTTTACCATGCCGGAGATATCGGCCGGCTTCTCTCCGGCATAGATGATATCGAAGCCTGCAAAATAGGTGTCCATCCTTCCGCCAAGACAGGTCTCCACGCTGACACGGTGAATGTTGTGCCTATGACACGCCATCTGAAAAGACCGGAACTGCCCTGCCACACAGAACTGCATCCGGATTCCATTACGGATAAGCGTCAGTTTCTGGACGTTTCTATGGTGCTGGCAGAGCAGCTCACCACGATCAGCAAGTATGCTCTTCGCTCTTACGCCGGGCATATTTCAGATGCTGTTACACTTGAAAAAATAGGAAAAGCTATCGCGGCACAGCTTGGAATGGAAAGGAGTCCTGCAAAATGCCAGTGAATTTTGTGAACATCCCCGATGCTCTGAAACGCAACGCTTCCTTCTGCGTCTGGAGGATGGAGAAGAGGTCAGGTCGTCCCACTAAAGTACCATACAATCCTAAAACCGGAAATATGGCAAAGACTAACGATCCATCCACTTTTGCTGACTTCAACACAGCAATGAAAGCCTATGCCATTGGCGGTTGGGACGGCATTGGCTATCGTGTCAGCGAGGGCATCGGTGCGATTGATATTGACCACTGTATCCG
>CAQNVT010000018.1 GCA_948844705.1 uncultured Dorea sp. | reverse complement strand
CCCTTGGCAAAGAAATCATCGCGGCCGGTTTAACTGTAAAGAATCTGACTCTTGTTCCTGCGTTGGCATCTTAAACCAATGCTAATTTGCTATGAGTAAAATTTTGCCATTTTGCGTAGAAAATCATTCATAAGTGCCTAAGATATTATAATGCTATTGTATGCCTGCGTTATCTATCGTGTTACCGAATATCAGAATCCTGTTAAAATTTGGTGGTTCATTATAGAGAGATATGATAAAATGAGGTTGGTAGATAGAAGCACGAAGTGCGGAACAATCCGCGGTATCAATGAGAAAGATGATAAGGAGTAATTTTTATGGTAGCAGAATATGGGAATTATGTTTATAATCAACGTTTATTTCATCTCTATGACGACGGAATTATCAGTGAGAGGGATATTGTATGGGGTGTTGAAGAACAGAAGAGATACGACCCGGGAAAGCTTCAGGTCACGGTAAAAGGCAGATCGGCGATACTTTTTTTTAGCGGACTTATATTGCTTGCGATGGGATGTGCCGCGATCGGCGTTAATTTTATGCCGGCGTCCTATTCCAGTCATCCAAAGCCGGCATATGCTGTCAGGCCTTTATATGCCACTGTTGTTCTTATATGTACAGGGATCGTACTCTGTCTGGGAGCTTTGTTATTGTTTTCCAGTGCCTTTAACAAGATCATTTTTTATGAGAGAGGGTTCAGGCTTATAACTTTTTTCGGACTGCGCGGCCGGACGGTAATGTACCGGGATATCCGCCGTATAGAGAAGCACCCTGTCCACACCACCAAAGGCAGCTTTGATTCTTATATGATATATACGGACAGGAAAAAATATAACTGGACGGCCGATAATTATATCGGAGCGGCACAGGCTACGGATTTGCTGCTGTATAAATGCTTTCAAAAACAGTAGAAGGAAGGGAAATATATGAAAAAAAAGATACTAAAAGAACTTCTTGAGTGGTTAAAGGTTCTTGCCATTGCCTGTGCGGCCGCCCTTTTTATCAGTAACGTAATTGTTGTAAATGCCAGGGTTCCTACCGGATCCATGGAGGAAACGATCCTGCCGGGAAGCCGTGTGCTTGTAAACCGGCTGGCTTATCTGGCGGATAAACCGCAAAGGGGCGATATTGTCACTTTTTATTATCCGGACGATGAGGACACCGTGTATTTAAAGCGGATTATCGGATTGCCGGGGGAGACTGTCGAAGGAATCGGCGGAATGGTTTATATTGACGGAGAGCCAATTACAGAAGATTATACCTCACAGGAGCTGAACTCCGATTTTGGGCCGTTCGAGGTTCCCTCGGGCATGTATTTTGTTATGGGAGATAACCGGAACAATTCATGGGATTCCAGATACTGGGAGCATAAGTTCGTGGATGAAAGCAAGATCATCGGTAAGGCTGAGGTTGAATATTTCCCACAGATGAAGCGGCTCCGGTAGTAATAATGCATATTATATCCTTTTCATTTTGCTATGGATATAGTATAATATTGATAAAGAAACAGCAAGGAGGAAATGAGATGTTTGGTGGTATTTTTGATTTGATCGGCACTTTGATTCCGATCCTGATTGTGGTGCTGGTGCTTATTCTGATTCTGATAACGGGCTATGTAAAGGCCTCGCCGGACACCGCGTACATAATTTCCGGTTTAAGGAAAAAACCGAAGGTGCTGATCGGTAAAGCAGGTATTAAGATTCCGTTTCTGGAGAAAAAGGACGAGCTGAATCTTCAGCTGATTCCGATTGACGTAAAGACCTCCAGTGCGGTGCCGACAGCAGACTATATCAATATCCGTGTGGATGCTGCGGTAAATGTAAAGATCAGCGATAATGAGGCGCGTCTGGGCCTTGCGGCACAGAATTTCCTGAACAAACCCGTGGAGTATATCGCGCAGGTATCCAGAGAGGTACTGGAAGGAAATATGCGTGAGATCGTCGGCAAGATGAATCTGGAGGAGATGGTATCTGACCGCCAGAAATTTGCAACGCTTGTTAAGGAAAATGCGGAGCCGGATCTTGCGGCTATGGGTCTTGACATCGTAAGCTTTAACGTGCAGAATTTTGTTGACGGCAACGGTGTTATTGAAAACCTCGGTGTAGACAATATCGTAAAGATCCAGAAAAACGCGGCTATATCCCGTGCGGAAAGCGAAAAGGAGATCGCAAGAGCCCAGGCCATTGCCAAAAAGGAAGCCAATGATGCACAGGTAAGCTCCGAGCTTGAGATCGCAAATGCGAGAGCGAGAGCGCAGAAGGAAAAGGCAGTCGTTCAGGCAGAGGCTACAAGAGAGTCCAAGGAAGCGGAAATCAGCGCGGCAACTCTGATCGCTCAGAAGGAAAACGAGTTGGAGATCCGAAAAGCAGAGCTTCAGAAGGATGCGGATACCAAGAAGGCGATTGCGGATGCGGCATATCAGATCCAGAAGGAATCTGAGCGTAAGACCGTGGAGATCACAACAGCAGACGCAAACCTTGCGAAGCAGGAAAAGGCGATCATTTTAAAGGAAAAGGAAGTAGAGCTTACTGAAAGAAGTCTTGAAGCGACGGTAAAGAAACAGGCTGAGGCCGAGAAATATGCAAAGCAGCAGGAGTCGGATGCGAACCTTTATGAGGTGCAGCGAAATTCTGAAGCGAAGCTGTTCGAGCGTCAGAAAAATGCGGAGGCTGAAAAATTTGAAAGAGAAAAAGAGGCGGAGGCTCTGAAGGCTACTGCAGAAGCACAGAAATACGCGATGGAGCAGGAGGCAGAGGGTATCAGAAGCAGGGGACTTGCAGAGGCAGAGGCGATCAAGGCAAAGGCTCTTGCAGAGGCAGAGGGTATTGAGAAAAAGGCCGAAGCCATGAAGCAGATGGGTGAGGCGGCGATCCTTGAGATGTACTTTAAGGCAATGCCAGAGATCGCACGTAATATTGCTGAACCGCTTGCCAAGGTGGATAAGATCACGATGTACGGCGACGGTAATTCCTCCAAGCTTGTAAAGGATATCGTCGGAACGCTCACACAGGTGACAGACGGTCTCAAGGAATCTACCGGTGTGGATCTGCAGTCCGTATTATCAGGATTCCTCGGCATGCGCCTGGCAAACGGCGTAAACGCAGAGGATACAGGTGCGGCGGCCGCTTCCGCCCGGGAGGAGTCTGCCTCTGATGCGGAAGAGATTTAAAAAAGTATCCGGCAGACAGCCGGAAAAGGAGAGATGGTTTGATAAAAAATGTGATATTTGATATGGGAAATGTACTTCTTAGCTATAATCCGAATGTATGCCTCAAACGGTTTGTGGAAAGAGAAGAGGACCGGGAAGTCATAAAAAGAGAGCTGTTCGAGGGACCGGAATGGGTAGAAGGAGATCTCGGATATCTTACGGACGCCCAGCGTTTTGACAAGGTAAAGGAAAGGGTGCCGGAGCGTCTCCATGAGGCGCTTAAGAGATGTGCGGTGGAATGGACTATGTGCATGAAGCCTGTTCCGGGAGCAAGGGAGTTCGTAAGCCTTGCAAAGGAGAAGGGATACCGGATCTATGTATTGTCAAATGCAAGCAATTCCTTTTATGAGTATTTTCCGAATTTTATGCCCTTTGATTATTTTGACGGGATAGTCGTTTCCTGTGATATTCATATCATCAAACCGGATATCCATATTTACGAATACCTAAAAGCACCACCAGATTAAAGGGATCATGCCACACAATGGCGCCAATAATAGAAACAGCTGCTACGCCGACCCCGGACCAAATGCCATACGCAGCCCCCAGGGGTAAACCCTTAAGCGCGAAGGTCAAAAAGGTAAAGCAAGCAAGATAACCCAATATAAACAAGACGGTAAGTACGGGGTTTGTGAATCCGTCGGACGCCTTTAGCATAGAGGTGCCAAACACCTCACAGGCAATCGAGGCAGCCAACAATAAATAGTATTTACGCATGCCAGGTGTTCCTTTCCACCGTAATCAATACAAGCACACCCAATGCCAGGGCACCAACAACCATCAGAATGTTCCTCATAGCGACGCGCCCACTTCCATGGCGGCAATACCTATAACTACCAGCAAAATGCCAATTGTTTTTTTCGCACCCATGCCTTCTTTCCAAAACACAGCGCCTACCACAGCGGTCAACGCAGCACCAGTACCACCCCATATTCCGTAGGCAAGCCCTAAGGGCAATTCCTTTACCGCTAGACCCAACAACACAAAGGCCAGAGCATAGCCGGCAACTATTCCCAGGATGGGTCCCTTCCGCTCAAAGCCGCTCGACAGCTTCATCATGGAAGTGCCAAACACCTCACAAATAACTGCAGCCGCCAACATTACATACGGCATTATTCACCTCTTTCCTTCTAAAAATTGCGAACAGTGAAATGCTAAACTATCGGGTAACCCTAGAGTCAAGTATCGAATTTGAAATGAGTCCCTATGAAATCCGGCAGGTATAGGAGGAATTGTTATGGGATTATTTG
>CAQNVT010000017.1 GCA_948844705.1 uncultured Dorea sp. | reverse complement strand
GTTATAAGATGTATCATTATCTGTCACCAAGCTCCTCGTAATCCTCTATCCTGTTATCAGAAAATGTACTCATCTTCTGATATACCTCTGCCGCCATATCAAGCACCGGAAAATATGCTGCCGCGCCTGTGCCCTCACCGAGACACATATCCGCGGTGATCACTGCCTCCATTCCGAGTTCATCCAGGATAAGCTTCATTCCCGGCTCCCCCGACATGTGCGCCGCAAGCATGTACTCCTTTGCTAAAGGACAGAGCTTATATGCCGCAAGAGCCGCCGCCGCGGAGATAAACCCGTCGATCACCACGGGAATCCTATAGCAGGCACCGCCCAGGAATACACCCGTAAGTCCTGCGATATCAAAGCCCCCTACCTTAGCAAGCACATCCATCGTATCTGCGGCGACCGGCCGGTTCCTTTCAATCGCTCTTTTAACAATGCAGATCTTATGCTCCAGACCCTCTCGTGTAAGACCGGCGCCCCGTCCTGTCATCCTCTCCGGCATTTCTCCCAGAAGCACGGCGGACACCGCGCTGCTTGTCGTTGTATTTCCGATTCCCATCTCCCCGGTCGCCAGAAGCTGGTACCCGGCTTCCTTTTTTTCCTTCGCCAGGCGGACTCCGGTTAAGACAGCCTTCTCTGCCTCCTGTCTTGTCATGGCCGGGCCTCTCGCTATATTTCTGGTTCCGTACGCCACCTTATAGTCCGGAACCTTTGTTTTTCTTGCCATTCCTATATCGATCGGGAAAATATCCGCCCCCGCTCTTCTGCACATAAGAGCCGCACTTGTGTTGCATGTAAGAAAATTCTCCGCGACGATGGCAGTAACCTCCTGCCCCGTCTGTGTAACCCCTTCTTCGACGACTCCGTTGTCCGCACACATTACGATCAGGGCCTTGCGGTCAATATGCGCCTCCGGATCGCCGGTGATCCCGGCGATCCGGATCATATGCTCCTCAAGCTTCCCCAGACTGTGTAACGGCTTTGCTATGGAATTCCATTTCTTCTGTGACAGCTCCATCGCCTCTGCGTCAAGAGGCCCGATTCTGTCCAGTACCTCATCTAAAGTCATTTATCTTCTCCTTTTCGTGCATGCCTCAAGAAATGCTTCCGCCACCCCGGGATTTCCCGCGTAATGAATATGCGGGTATCCCGCCAGCATGGTCTCTGTGCTAATCATACACTCCCAGCCTCTTTCTGACAATGGTTTTTTTGCCCGAAATGCATTCCCCGGACAGTCCGAGTCATAATAATGAAACTCATGGGCAGGAATTTTTCCCACATCCTTTCCGAATACTTTCCCGCCCTCCAGCACGATATACCCGAACCGCTTAAGCGATCCGGTCTGAAAGCATTTCCCCTCCAGGGCGCCGACAGCCTCATAAAAAAAGCCGTCCTGTCCCTCTATCTTCTCCTGCAGATACATAAAGCCCCCGCACTCGGCAATGCAGGGCATCCCATCCTTTATTTTATCCCGGACAGCCCGTCTGATCCAGAAATTTGCGTTCTGCCACTGGGCATAAAGCTCCGGATATCCTCCGCAAAGGATCATCCCGTCTATATCTTCCGGAAGCTTTGTATTATGAAGCGGAGAAAATGTCACGATCTCTGCTCCCATCTCCTCCAAAAGCTCCAGATTATCCTTATACATAAAGCAAAAGGCCTCGTCCCAGGCAAGGCCGACCCTGACATCATACCTTTTTTCCGGAGGCCGTAGCTTTGGAACCTCCAGCCGGGAGGCCGATGACGCAAGCTTCAGGAGACCGTCTATGTCCAGTGTCTCCATGAGTCTTACGCCCAGCAGCCGTATCTTTTTCTTAAAGCCCTCTACCTCCCCCGGCCTCTTGAGCCCAAGGTGCCTGCTCTCGAAATTAAGCTCCTCCATCTCGGGGATATAGCCGTATACCTTTACAAGGGTCTCCTTCTCGATCAGCTCCTTAAGTCTCCTATACTGCATTTCCGACACATGGTTCAGTATCACACCCCGGATATGGCTTCCTTCCGCCCGATCCGCCCGGAATCCGAGAAAACCCTGGATGTACGGCACGATCGACAGGCTTGCCCCTTTTCCGTTTATCACCAGCACTGCCGGCGTGTCTGTAAGATCCGCCACATCATAAGCGCTTGCCTCCGAGGAAATTCCTCCGATACCGTCATAGTATCCCATGGCCCCCTCAAGTATCGCAATCTCCGACCCGGCGGCATGCTTTGCAAATATTTTTAAAATGTTTTCCCTTCCGCATAAAAATGTATCCAGATTATAGCTGTCAATCTCAAGCACTTCCTTATGGAACATGGGATCAATATAATCCGGTCCGCACTTGAATGCGGTGACCTCCATCCCCTTTTCCTTAAGACATTTAAGAATCCCGCACACGGCCGTTGTCTTTCCCGCGCCGCTTGCCGGAGCCGAGATCAATATTCTGGGTATCCTCTCTTTCATACGGGCTCGTCCCCCTTTTCGTCCTTCTCTTCACCGCATGTAAAGCTTATAATATACACCGGATTCTGTCCCGTCATCATGCTGTAATTCCCGGCCTTCCTTGCCTTTGCAACGGTAATCTGTGTAATTTCTTCCTCTGTTTTTTTAATCTCTTTACAATATCCCGCCGCCTCTGACAGCGTCTCAAGTGCGATGGCATTGATTACGATACGCACCCTGGGATTTTTACGGATCACCGTATCCAGTATTTCCCGAAGGGCGCCTCCGCTGCCGCCGACAAATACACAGTCCGGCGCAGGCAGGGCTTCGAGCGCCGCGGGCGCTCTTCCCTCGATCACCGTAATATTGTCCGCCCGCATCCTGCGGCCGTTCTCCCGGATCAGCCGTACGGCCTCCGCATTCCTTTCTATAGCATATACATGCCCGCCTGATGCCCGGACCGCCGCCTCCGCAGCTACGGAGCCTGTGCCGGCTCCTATATCATAAATGACCGAATCCTTACGTATCCGAAGCTTCGAAAGAGAAATACACCTGATCTCCTCTTTCGTCATGGGCACATTTCCTCTCACAAACCGATCGTCCGGTATCCCCTGCACCGCAGGAGGGTTCCCTCCGGAGGAATTATATATATACAGCACGGCCAGCGCCCCGCCCTGATAGTCTGTATACTCCTTCGCACGTCCCCGGAGTATCTGCTCATTGTCATAGGACAGATTTATACCGATACACACCGGCTCCTCTCCAAGCCCCGTCTCTGTCATGGAACGGCAGAGCCTGCGCACGTCCCCGGCGGACCCGGCAAGCACGACCGTCTTTTCATGCTCGCGGATGAAAGACAACGGGCTTGCCTCTCTTCCATGCATGCTGCAAAGTGCCGCATCCTCCCAGCTTACACCGAGCCTTGCACAGAAATAAGACACCGAGGAAATTCCCGGAATCATCTCCGCTTCCATATCCTTTTCCTTTTCAAGAAGTGCGGAAAGCTTTCCGGCCCCGCTGTAAAATCCGGTATCTCCGGAAAACGCGACTGCCACACGTGCATACTCCGGATGCTCCCTGATATATGCAAGGATCTCCTCCGGCTTATAAGCCTCATATCCCGCCTGCCCCTTCTCTCTTGCCGCTTCCACCATGCGTTTCGCTCCGATGATCAGATCTGCCCGGCAAAACACCTCCCTCGCATGCTCCGTAAATGTATCCGACGAACCCGGTCCGATTCCTGCAAGAGCCACCTTTTGCTTTCTGCCGCCGCAAAGCTTAAGCGCCTTTTCCAGAAAAGCGACTGCTTCCTTATAGGTATATCCTTCTTCATCCGGTCTTCCGATGACGATCATCCGGATCCCCGCAGCCCTGGCAGCCTCATATTTCTGCGGGTATCCGCCGGCAGCGCCCGACTCCTTTGTAACCATACAGGAAATACTGAATTCCCTGATAACCGCCGCATTCATCTCGGCGGAAAAGGGGCCCTGCATACAGATCAGATGTCTCCCCTTTATCCCAAGCCCTTCACATTTGGCGACGGATTCCGACGACGGCAGGACTCTCACGTAGAGACGCTCTCTGTAATCCGTAAGGCATGTATACTTTTCAAGCTCCTTGCTTCCTGTTGTCACAAGGATATTCCCCGTTGTTTTTTCTAACAGACGGACTGCTTCCTCCGTATCTTCCGCGCAGATAATGCCCGATCCTCTCTCTCCCCGCTCTCTCACAAGACGAAGACAGCTTACGGAGCAGCTCCTGCAGGCATTCCTGACATTCTCCGTCACTTCTCTTGCGTAAGGGTGTGTCGCATCGATGACATAGGACGGAGAAAAGCTCCGGATCAGTCCGCACATTTCCTCATATCCCATTCTCTCATGGGAAACCGTTACATTCTCCCTGAAAGGAAGCATGCTCTCCCCGTACTGCGTTGCGGTACAGGCATGCACGGACACACCGCAGCCGGCCATATATTCCGTAAGCCTTCTTCCTTCCGTTGTTCCTGCAAATATCAGGATTCTCCTGTCACTCATACAATGTTTCCCCCATATCATTTACTGCCTGAGCCCCTCAGGCGCTTAAATCTTATATCCCCGGGGCGTAACCATCTTCCCGCCGACTGCTTTTGTCTCCTTATTTCCGATAAATACCGTGGAAAACATATCTGTCTGCATTTCCTTAAGCTCACTAAGGGGCGCAAGCGTAAAATCCTCTCCCTCTCTTGCGATCCTGCGCGCCACCCCGCACACCGTATCCCCGCTTTTTACGCTGAGAAGAAGCTCACACGCTCTCTTAAGATAATCCTTTCTTTTCTTGCTGGAAGGATTATAAAGCACGATCGCCAGATCTGCCTGCGCCGCTTTTAAAAGCCTGTCCTCTATGGCTTCCCAGGGTGTCAGAAGGTCGCTGAGACTTATAAAGCAGCAATCATGTCCAAGCGGCGCTCCTAAGAGCGCGGCGCCCGAAAGAGCGGCCGTAACACCCGGAATCACCTCGATCTCGGTCCCGGGATATTCCTCACCGAGCTCGTACATAAGACCTGCCATCCCGTAGATCCCTGCATCGCCGCTGCATACTACTGCCGTCTTCCGGCCTTTTTCTGCCTCCTCAAATGCCATCCTGCACCTTGCCGCTTCCCGGCGCATAGGCGCCGTCTTATATTCCTTCCCCGGAAAATGCCGTTCTAAAAGCTCCGTATATACGGTATATCCGACAATAACCTCACATTCCCTTAACACCTCCGCCGCCCTTATCGTCATTTGCTCATAGGCGCCCGGTCCGATTCCTACCACATATATTTTATTCAAAGCACACACTCCATTTCTCCGCCGCAAGCGCAACCGTAACTCCCTCATACACCTGTTTTCTTACCAGCAGCCCTCCGCCGCAAGCAAGCACGGCGCTTCGCTCGCACACATTATCCACTCCCGTGACCTGCTTTACGAATTCTGAAGAGGAAAATGTTCCTTCCGCCGTCAGGAGAGCCTCCGCACTGCAGGTAACAAAGGAAATCCCTTCGCCCTTACAATACTCTATGATCCCCTGCTCCTCCTTCTTAAGATCGATGCTTGCAGTCTGCTTAAGAGCCTCCCTGAATATCCCTGCCTGTTTTAATGTCTCCTCCACCGCCAGACGGATCTTCCTTTCCTCCGTCCCCTTCTTACAGCCTATTCCCGCTGTAATGACACGCGGGATCAGACACAGAGTTTTCCCGGAAGCCTTTTTTCTGTCATATCCCACATAGATATCCGGAACACTTTCCCTGCGGGCAGCGTCTCCTTTATCTCTTATTTCGAGAGAAGAATATTCTTTTTTGCAGAATATCTCATCTGCGTCGCAGAGAAGCAGCAGACACTCTCCGGCAAGAAGCCTTGCCGAGACCTGCTTCGCCCTCTCCATATTTTGAATAACAAGTTTATTTTTTACTGCGAATACATCCGCGGCCCATTTTCTCTGTATATCCGTAGCCGTTGTAACAACCGGAACCGCCGGAAGCTCTCTGCCGATCAGAAGCGCCAGCTCATTGGCTCCCCCAATATGTCCTGACAGCACCGGAATGCAGTAATCCCCTCTCTCGTCGATCACAAGCACGGCCGCATCCTCTGTCTTGCTGCGGATATACGGCGCGACCGCACGCACCGCGATCCCCGCCGCCCCCACAAACACAAGGGCATCCTGACTCCCGAAATTCCTCCCCGCCCATTCTGACACGGAAGCAGAAATCGAATCCGAAAATACGGTTCCCTTCACGTCCGCCTTTACGATATGCCCTTCCCTGCAAAGGAGATACGCAACCCTTTCTGCGACCCGTCTTCCTGCTGCCGTAAAGCTAATGACTGCTATTTTCATCTGTCTCTCCTGTTCCCTTGCGGTACTCTGTCGTAAATCCCGGATGATACAGCCGGGACCTTTCATAATGGCTGTGGGTAAGTACATTTCCTATAATAATAAGGGCTGTCTTCGTGATCCGATGCGCCCTTGCCGTCTCATATAAGGTATTTACCGTACATAGCAAGACTTTTTCCTCCGGCCAGGTTGCCTTATACACAACCGCGGCAGGCGTATCCGATGCATAGCCTCCTTCTAAAAGCTGCTCTGTGAGCGTCTCTAAAAGTCCGGCGCTTAAAAAAAGCACCATAGTCGCACCGTGCGCCGCAAAAGCCCTGACACTCTCCTTTTCCGGAACTGCCGTTCTGCCCTCTGCACGGGTAATGACCACGCTCTGTGAAACCCCCGGAAGTGTATATTCCAGATTCAGAGAAGCCGCCGCGCCGCAAAAGGAGCTGACCCCCGGGCAGGAATCATAAGCGATCCCCTTTTCCTCAAGAATATCCATCTGCTCTCTCACCGCACCGTAAATACTGGCATCTCCCGTATGAAGACGGACCGTCATAAGTCCCTCCTCCTCGCTCCTTATCATAACCTCCGCCACTTCCTCCAGCGTCATACGGGCGCTGTTATAGATCCGGCAGTCCTCCTTCGCATAATCAAGAAGCTTTGGATTCACCAGCGAGCCTGCATAGATGATCACATCCGCCTCCTCCAGCATTTTCTTTCCCCGGACCGTGATCAGGTCCTCTGCTCCCGGACCTGCCCCTACAAAATGTATCATAATTCTTCTTCCTCTCTGACAAACAGCAGGGTGTAGTATCCCGCGTTTTCCGGCATCTCGTCCACCCCGTAGTAAATATGCTCGCCGGGCATCCCGCAGTTTTCCACCATAATAACCTGAGCCCCCAGCTCCTTTAGCTGAGCCTTTACTTGCTCAAGCTGCTTTCCTGCCTTCATAAGGATCTTTGTCCCGGGAAGCCTCAGCGCTTCCTCCGTCTGATAAGAGGCCGGAATCACATGAAGCTGCTCATCCTTTCTTCCGAGCCCCCTGTTAAGCCTTGCCGACGCCGCGCAAAAAGAAGGAATCCCGCTTATTATCTCTGCCCGAAAGCCCTTTTTTAAAAGCCTTTCATGCAGATACAGATAAGTAGAATAAATACACGGATCTCCAAGAGTAAGAAATGCCACGTCCCTTCCCCGGGCCAGCAGCTCTCCTATCCTTACGGCGCCCTCCTCGTGACACCGCTCCAGCTCTTCTCTTTCCTTTGTCATGGGCATATGAATCCCGATAAGCTCTTTTTCCCCGATCTCCGGACATGCGCCGTACGCGATTTTGTATGCCGCGGAATCCTCCGGCCGGCTTCCCGGCACTGCGATCACCCCGCAGGACCGTATGATTCTCACTGCCTTCAAGGTAAGAAGCTCCGGATCTCCCGGCCCGACGCCGACTCCGTATAATGTTCCTGCCATATTACTTTCCTGCCCCGTCTGTTTTATTTTTCTCTGTTTCACTGCGAAATGCACTCATCAGGCCGTCCGCATTTTCGGTCCTTCCGAGGATGCCACGCATATTGGAATACACGACTGCGCCGATCTCAAGCTCTTCGCCTGCACGGTATAATAAATGCTTTTCTATGGCTTTCATAACCTGAGCCATGATCCTCCTGCGCTCTGTTTCCGTACATTTTTCCAATGCATCGTCTGTTGTGACGCAATCTAAGAATTCTCCCGCGCGCGCTCCTTCTATTCCCGCCCGGAGCGCCGCGGCGGCAAACAGCTCCATCCTGCAGTCCGCCCACTTAGAATGTGTATTCATGATCCCGCCGGATACCTTGATCAGCTTCCCGATATGCCCCGCAAGCACCAGTCCCCCGCAGCCCTCCTCTGCCGCCATATCAATGGCCTGTCCGATATAATTGCTGCATTTTACAATATCTGTTTCTTCTATTTTATATGTATCCTTTAAAAAATCCAATCCATAATTGCCGGGAGTGAACACAAGGATTTTTCTGCCTTCTGCGAGCTTCACACGTATTTCCGCCCGGATCGTATCTATAAGCGCCTGTTCGCTCATAGGTTCTACAATGCCGCTTGTCCCGAGAACGGAAAGACCTCCTTCAATTCCAAGCCGCGGGTTAAAGGTCTTTGCGGCAAGCCTTCTGCCCTCCGGAATCGAGATCTCCACACGGACCCCCTGTAAGCACTCCGCCTCCTCCAGGGCGTCTCTTACTTCCTTCTCGATCATGCGCCGCGGAACACGGTTGATCGCCGCCTCTCCCACCGGCTGCCCAAGTCCGGGCTTTGTCACCCGTCCTATCCCTTCTCCGCCGTCAATTTTAATCCCCGGCATATGACTCCGGCTCACCCTGCTGTATACCAGCACACCATTTGTAACATCCGGGTCGTCGCCGCTGTCCTTCTTCACCGCACAGGATACAGATACCGGATAATGCATATCTCCTGCACTATCCGGCTGCATATAAATATCAAGCACAGGCAGCATAAGCTCTCTTCCCTCCGGAAGCACTACCTGTATTTCCCTGATCTGCTCTCCTGACAGCAGCATCTTCATGGCCGCCTTTGTTGCCGCCTGCGCGCATGTTCCCGTTGTGTATCCCTGCCGCAGCCTGCTCTTACTCATCGCTCTCTCCCGTAATCATCCCTGTTTTTATCCTCCCACGCCACAATCTCTCCGCAGGCAATCTTTTCCCCGGAATTTCCTGACGGCTGAGAATGAAGATCATCTGCCTGTTTATGAAGAACGATCGTCCTGCCAATCACATCCTCCGGATAAAATCTGCCCGTATATACCGCCGTCCATATGGACCCGTTGTTGGAAATAAGCGGCGGCAGATCACCCGTATGCCCCGGATGTGCATGCTCTCCCGTATCGTAATGCATACCTGTGTCGGCCAGGGGATCCTCCTCATTTCCCGTACAGGAGCTGCCCTCATGGATATGGAAGCCATAAAAACCGCCGTTTTTATCCTCCAGCTCTTTGGGAATCCCGTAGATCTCTGCTATCATTACCGTTCCGCCGTAGGTATCATAAAAATCTGCTCTTCCGCGTATGCCCTCATATGCTTCGATTCCCGTTATCTTCGCCGTCGCCGCGGGATCCTCGGTTATTTTTATCAACATATTATCACGCTCCTTCTGTCTATTTTATGCTTTTTCAGAAAAAACGTGACTGCTCCAGTCCGGCCTGCATCATCTCATCAAACTCTTCATCGGCCAAGGTATCAAGAGTTTTGATTCCTGAAGGCAGCCCAACCGTAAAAGGACGTTCGCACTTCGTATTGCCATGTTGCCGCCATCTTTCTTTATTATATCCCATTTGTGCCGCAAAATACAACACATTATTGTCATTGGGTTTATCTATAAGAGCGCTTTCCAGCGCCTTAAAATGGAGCCGAAGTGTAGTTCCTACCAGCTTATAAACCGGAAGCTCTGCTCCTATTCCCTGACACTCATCGCAGATTTTTTGAATACCCTGTCCCCAGTTCTCACTAACTCCTGCACGGTAGAAAACATTGGCAATATCCGGATTATATGGTTTTGAGTCATACGGTTCCATAAGCGTATCCACGGTCCAGCCCTCAGGCAGTATACAACTGTTGCTTATCGTAATGGCATCATCCATAACTCCGTGTTACAAAGTGGTAGCCTCCCCGACTTTACAGAAGAG
>CAQNVT010000016.1 GCA_948844705.1 uncultured Dorea sp. | reverse complement strand
TTTTTTTAATGATACGGCGACCACCGAGATCTACACTCTTTCCCTACACGACGCTCTTCCGATCCGGGAAATGACCACAGGCTGGGATCTAATGAGGCTCCTCCGGCAATTATATCCGTGTTTCTGGGAGAGCAGCTGGAGGACGTGCTGGAGCAGCTGATCAGTACAGGCTCTGCAACTCACAGTATTAAAAGCGGAACGCTTGATACGGGTGTCAGGACGCTTCCCGACCTTGCAAAGGATGCTACGGACCGCAACCGGACTTCTCCTTTTGCGTTTACCGGCAATAAGTTTGAGTTCCGTATGGTCGGTTCAAGAGATTCCGTGGCAGGTCCGAATGTCGTGCTTAATACGATTGTTGCGGAGGCATTTTCCGAGGCCTGCGATGTACTGGAGAATGCGGAGGATTTTGATAAAGCGCTGCATGATTTAATTAAGGAATATGCCACCCGCCACCAGAGGATCGTGTTCAACGGGAACGGATATTCCGGGGAGTGGGTGAAGGAGGCTGAAAGGCGCGGTCTTCCGAACCTGCGCTCCATGGTGGAGGCGATCCCGGCGCTTACGACGAAAAAGTCGATCGCCATGTTTGAAAAATTTAAGGTATTTACCCGCGCAGAGCTTAAGTCTCGTGCGGAGATCAAATTTGAAAACTATGCAAAGGCGATCAATATCGAAGCCCGTACAATGATCGATATGGCAAGCAAGCAGTTCGTCCCCGCGGTCGTAAAATATACGAAAGTTCTTGCGGATACTGTAATTGCGGTGAAGGAGGCAGGCGCGGATGCTTCCGTGCAGCAGGACATGTTAAAGGAGGTATCAGAGCTTCTTAAGGAGATGAAGGATGCCCTGGAGAAGCTTAAGGATGCCGAAAATCAGGCGGTAGCCATGGAGGAGGGAGAGGAGCAGGCAAGGTTCTATCATTTTTCTGTGATGCCTGCAATGGAAGCTCTGCGTTCGCCGGTGGATAAGCTTGAGATGATCGTAGATAAGGAGGCATGGCCGATGCCGTCCTACGGAGACCTGATATTTGAAGTATAGTTTTGGAGGTATATATGACGCGAACAGAATTTTTGGAGGGCCTTAGGAAAGCGCTGGGGAATGATCTGAACGGGCCGGTGATCCAGGAGAACGTAGATTACTATAACAGCTATATCACCGATGAGATAAGGAAGGGACGCCCGGAGGACGAGGTGATTGCGGAGCTCGGTGATCCGTGGGTGATCGCAAGGACGATCATAGATTCCGGCGGAGGACAGTCAGGCGCAGGCTATCAGGAGAATTATTATGAACCTCAGCAGAGTGCATACGGCAGAGAACAGGAACGGACGGGAGACCGCCATGTATCAGGATTTGGTACATGGTGGAAAAGGCTTCTGCTGCTGCTTGTTATAGCAGGCATTATAATGGTGGTATTTACGGTGATCGGAGGAATCCTCAGCCTGATCGCACCGTTTATTGTGCCGGTGCTTATTGTTGTGTTTATCATAAGAATGTTTAATTCAAGAAAGTGAGAAAATATACGAAGGGAAAAGTAAAAGACCGATGGGGGAGCCATCGGTCTTTTGAGGGGAGTATAAATAATTAATAAGGGGTTGTAGAAAGTATTCTCTCTACGTTTACTAGTATAATATAGGCTGATGGAAAATGCAAGAAAAAAATAAAAAAACTTATTAAAAACTTAATATATTTATAAGACTTTATTTATGATTGTAAGTGATTTTGGGTTGTGCTAAAATATAAGCATGTTAAAGAGCAAAAGAATAGCGAGGAATGAGATAAAAATGAGCAATAAGGATAACGAGTTTGTACAGGAAGAGGAGTCTCAGGAATTTCATGCTAATCTAGAACAGCTTACACGAAAGCTTTATCAGGTGGCGGAGGGTGATTATTCGCAGAGGTCGGCCGGGTTGGGAGAGGTTTCCGAGGCATTTAATAAGATGGCGGCTCAGCTGGCGGAAAGAGAGAGGCTGCTGAGAGATCGGGCTGTGGATGCAGAGAACCGCGCAGAGGCGACGGAAGGATATAATGAGCTTCTGGTAGAGCTTTTAAGCAGACGGGACGAATGGCTTCTCGTTGTTGATATAAACAGTAAGGAAATTATATATTGCAATAAGAAGAAACAGAAAGGAATTGTACAGCAGCTTTTTTGCCAGACATGCAGAAACCGTCTTCCTTTTCAGAATGAGCTTCTCAGATGGGACGGCAAAGAGCAGTATAAGGTATGGGAGACGGAGGGCGGGAATGATACGTATTACCGCATTACATCTTTTTTGATTGAATGGAGAGGGCGCAGCTCCTGCGTGCATATTGTAGTCGACATTACGGATGAAAAGCGGATGACCAGCAATCTGACCAGCAAGGCATATCATGATGCGGGAACCGGAATAAAAAACCGGTTGTTTTTCGAAGAATATATGGAAATGCTTTTGCGGGAAAAGCAAAAGGCAACGCTTTGCTATCTTGATCTGGACGGACTTAAATACGTAAATGACAAGTTTGGGCATCAGGAGGGCGACATTTATATTCAGTGTTTTGTGGAGCTTATCCGCGGAAGCTTCCGAAGCGGGGACACATTTGCGAGAATCGGAGGAGACGAATTCTGTCTTGTCCTTATCGGCGGCATCAAGGAGCTGATCGAGCGGAAAATGGCGGAGCTTTTGCATGATTTTCAGACGGGGGAGCTCAGAGAGTACCGATGCAGCTTCAGTTATGGCATTGTGGAGATTTCCGGCGGGGAAAATGAACTCACGCTGAAGGAGCTCTTAGAGGAAGCGGATGAGATCATGTATAAGTGTAAGCGGAAAAATAAAGAAAAGTATCCGGAGCTTATAAGAGGATAATAAAAAAATTAAAAAATCTTACATAATTTCTCTTGATGAGGACATACTAACCTCGTAGCAAAAAAGATTAGGAGGAATTGACATGAGTAAGAATTATAGTTCATCTAACAAGAACGCATCCAACCAGAATGCATCTAACCAGAACGCTGCAAATAAGAACGCATCTAACAAGAACGCATCCAACCAGAATGCATCTAACCAGAACGCGTCCAATCAGAATTCTTCAAACAAGAATTCCAGCAGCGACAGCAGCTACTAATCGGAATTGCAATGACGGAGGACATGTGAATATCGCATGTCCTTTGTTCAAAGCATAAACAGTGTGATTGGAGATACATATGAGCCATATGGAATTGATCGCTCCCTGTCATTTCGGACTGGAGGCAGTGCTGAAACGGGAGATTATAGATATAGGGTATGATATCGCCGGGGTGGAGGACGGACGTGTCACATTTTACGGCGATGAGGAAGCAGTCTGCCGGGCAAATATTTTTCTGCGGACGGCAGAGCGTATCCTGCTTAAAGCAGGAAGCTTCCGTGCGGTTACCTTTGACGAGCTGTTTGAGAAGACGAGGGAGCTTCCGTGGGAAAGGTACATACCGAAGGACGGAAAATTCTGGGTTGCCAAGGCTGCTTCGGTAAAAAGCAGGCTGTACAGCCCGTCTGATATACAGTCTATTATGAAAAAAGCGATAGTGAAGCGGCTCTCGGAGCATTATCATATGGACTGGTTCTCGGAGGAGGGCGCTTCGTACCCTGTACGGGTATTTTTAAAAAAGGATACGGTGACGGTCGGGATCGATACCTCGGGAGTGTCACTGCATAAAAGAGGTTACCGCGAGGTGTCGGGAAAGGCGCCGATCACGGAAACCCTTGCCAGTGCGCTTATCATGCTGACACCGTGGAAAAAGGACCGTATACTGGTCGATCCGTTTTGCGGAAGCGGCACATTTCCTATAGAAGCGGCTATGATGGCTGCAAATATCGCACCGGGAATGAACCGTTCCTTTACGGCGGAGGACTGGACGAATCTGATTCCGAAAAAGCTCTGGTATGATACGGTAAATGAAGCCGCCGACCTGATCTGTGACGTGCCGGATGCAGATATTCAGGGATATGATATTAACGGGTCAGTCATACGGATCGCCAGAAGAAATGCAAGGGAAGCAGGAGTAGACCACCTGATTCATTTTCAGGAACGGGATGTAAGGGCCTTGAGCCATCCGAAAAAATATGGGTTCGTTATTACCAATCCGCCTTACGGAGAGCGACTGGAGGACAAAAAGAATCTTCCGGAGCTTTACCGTGCATTCGGCGAGAGCTTTAAGGGGCTTGATTCCTGGTCAGCCTATATGATCACGTCCTATGAGGATGCAGAGAGGTATTTTGGGCGTAAGGCAGATAAGAACCGGAAGATATATAACGGGATGCTGAAAACATATTTTTATCAGTTTCAGGGACCGAAGCCGCCGAAAAAACAAAAGGAGCAGTAGAAACGTATATGGATAAAATAATATTTGCAACAGGAAATAAGAATAAGATGACAGAGATAAGAATGATTCTTGCCGATCTGGGAGCGGAGATATTGTCCCAGAAGGAGGCGGGGATCGAGGCAGATGTTGTGGAGGACGGAAGCACCTTTGAGGAAAATGCCATGATTAAGGCGGCGGCGATAGCAGAGATCGCCAGGAAAATGCCGGAATATAAAAACACGGTTGTGCTGGCGGACGATTCCGGCCTTGAGATCGATTATCTGAATAAGGAACCGGGGATATACTCTGCAAGGTATATGGGAGAAGATACCTCTTATGATATTAAAAATAATGAGCTGTTAAGGCGCCTCGAGGGTGTGCCTGATGAGAAGCGTACCGCGAGATTCGTCTGCGCCATTGCCGCGGCATTTCCTGACGGAACAAGCGAAGTGCTGCGGGGTACAATGGAAGGGATCATCGGACATGAGATCAAAGGGGATAACGGATTCGGTTATGATCCGATCTTTTTCCTGCCCGAGTACCGGTGCACCAGCGCGGAGCTTCCGCCGGAGAAAAAGAATGAGCTGAGCCACAGGGGTGAGGGACTTCGGAAAATGCGCAGGATTCTTGAGGAGAGATTGGGGAGATAGGATGAAGGTATTGATTGTAAGCGACACACATAAGTCTCACAGGAATCTTGAAAAGGTGCTGGGGGAAAACAAGGATATAGACATGCTCATCCATCTTGGTGATGTGGAGGGAGCGGAGGACTACATAGAAGCGCTTGCGGACTGCCCCGTACACATGGTAAGCGGTAACAATGATTTTTTCTCGGATCTTCCGGCCGAGGAGGTGTTCATGATAGGAGGGCACCGCGTATTTATAACACACGGACACTATTATGGTATTGTGATCGGCGAGGAGAGGCTTGCAAAGGCGGCGCGGGACAGAAACGCGGACGTCGTGATGTATGGTCATACACACAGACCGTTTTTTAAAGAGGAGGATGGGCTTACTATATTAAATCCGGGCAGTATCGCTTATCCGAGACAGCTGGAACGAAGAGCGAGCTACATGCTCATGGAGGTTGACGAAGAGGGCAGGATGCATTTTGAATTAAAATATGTATAAAAACCGCGCAGGGATTTCCGGATATGGCTATTGTACCAACAGTGTTTTTCGTAAACGTAGGAGGAATAAAATTGGAAAATAAAGAATTCTATATCAATGACGACGGAATCCATATCCATACCAAATTGGATTTCCCAAAAGAAAAAAGACAAAAATATCCGCTTATTATCATTATCCACGGCTTTACCGGCCACATGGAAGAGAGACATATTACAGCTATCGCGAAAGCAATGAATGAAATTGGTTATGTTTCTTTGCGCGCAGAGATGTATGGACACGGAACAAGCGGCGGACAGTTCTGCAATCACACCCTGTATAAATGGATTTCCAATGCAATGGCAGTTGTTGACTATGCGAAATCTTTGGATTTTGTGGAGAGTTTGTACCTTTGCGGTCATTCACAGGGCGGTCTGCTGGCTATGCTGGTGGGCGCTATGGAGCAGGATCTGTTTCGGGCAATCATTCCTTTATCCCCTGCATGCTCCATTCCGGAAGGCGCCAGAAACGGTGAGCTCCTGGGAACTCTTTTTGATCCGGAGCATATTCCCGAATTTTTGAATATAGAAGATGGAAGAACTCTTGGCGGGAATTACATCCGTGTTGCACAGATGATAGATGTGGAAAGTGCAATTGACCGGTATAAAGGGCCTGTTTTGCTTATCCACGGTGAGCAAGATACAACAATTCCGGTCAGCTATGCTTATCAATCTGCTGAACGGTATTGTAACGCAAAGCTTATAATCGTTCCAGGTGATACACACTGTTTTGATTATCATCTGGATATGGTTGTCGAAATAATTAAAAATTTCTGTTTACGAGAAACAAAAAAACGGTAAAAACTCAAAAAAAGTTGTTGACAAGCGAAAATACTTCGTATATAATATGTTTTGTGCCAAAGAGATGGTGTGAAATGAATATTGCGGGGTGTGGCTCAGCTTGGCTAGAGCGCCTGGTTTGGGACCAGGAGGTCGCAGGTTCGAATCCTGTCACCCCGATAACGTGCGGGTGTAGTTCAATGGTAGAA
>CAQNVT010000015.1 GCA_948844705.1 uncultured Dorea sp. | reverse complement strand
TGATTATCTATGGAATAAGAGTTTGAAGACTATGGTGAAAATCCCGTTCATGATATGATGATCGACATCAGTTCCTCCACGGTATAGAATTCCAGCCGGTGCACTACCCCGAACCGGTCTCTTAAGGGCGCCGTAAGCATTCCGGCTCTTGTCGTCGCCCCCACCAGCGTGAATTTCGGAAGATCAAGCCTGATAGACCGGGCGCTCGCACCCTTTCCGATCATAATATCGATGGCATAATCCTCCATCGCCGGATAGAGCACCTCCTCCACCTGGCGGTTCAGCCTGTGTATCTCATCCACAAAGAGGACATCCCCCTCCTGGAGATTATTGAGAATCGCGGCCATCTCCCCCGGCTTTTCGATGGCGGGCCCTGACGTAATCTTAATATGCACCTTCATCTCATTTGCGATAATTCCCGCAAGCGTCGTCTTGCCAAGCCCAGGAGGACCGTAAAACAGCACATGGTCCAGAGCTTCATGTCTCTCCTTCGCCGCCTCGATATAGATTTTTAAGGTCTCCTTTGCTTTTTCCTGTCCGACATAATCTGAAAGAAGCTGGGGACGCAAGGTACTCTCGATCTTAATATCCTCTTCCAGATTCTCCGTCGTAATAATTCTTCTGCTCATAGCTTCCCCTTTAGTCTAAAATGCCATATGCTTTAGCGCCAGCTTAAGCACGGTCTCGACATCCGTATCCTCCGTAATCTCCACCTGCTTTACCGCCTTAAGCGCTTCCGTATTGCCGTATCCCAGCGCCACCAGAGCCTGTACCGCCTCGCTCCCGACTCCGCTCACCGCCGAGGCCTGGCCGCCGTAGCTCTCTGTGCCTCCGCTTACCGCATGCTCTAAGGCATCCTCAATGCTTAGCTTGTCCCGAAGCTCCAGGATCAGCTTCTCCGCCGTCTTCTTCCCGATCCCCGGCGCGGCCGAGATCGCCCTTACATCACCTGCCATCACGGCAAACCGAAGCTCATCCGGCGGCAGCACAGAGAGGATCGACTGTCCCCCCTTAGGACCGATTCCGCTGACCCCTATAAGAAGCCGGAACACCTGAAGAGCGTCTCTCGTAAGGAATCCGAACAGCTGCAGGGCATCCTCCTTAACGTTCAAATAAGTATGGAGCTTTACCTCATGTCCCACCGGAGGCAGAAGCCCCATCATCTGTCCGGGCATAAATATCCCATACCCTACGCCTCCTACGTCTACGATTACTTTATCCTCCTCCAGCGATACAAGCTCGCCTCTTATATATGATATCATAGCTCCTCCTAAAACTGAATATTTACCAGTCTTTTTATCATCTGGCCGGCAAGTATGCCGATCACAAGCCCGGTAAGGACCCCGGCAGCAAGCAGTATCGGGGCGTAGTAGACTACGCTCAGGCTCTCCGCCACCAGCACCGCCACGATAAGCTGCCCGATGTTATGCGCCACACCGCCGGCAACGCTGACGCCCATGATACTGAAGCCCGTATCTCTCTTAAGCGCCGCCATGACCGTAAGACTTAAGAGGCCTCCTGCCATGCTGTAGAGAATACTGAAATAATTTCCAAAGATAAAACCGGATAATATCACTCTCGTCACGGACAGAAGATATACCTCCTTAAGCTTAAGCTTATATAACGCAGTCACGATAATAAGATTTGCAAGGCCCAGCTTCACGCCCCAGATTCCGAAGGATACCGGTATGAGCGTCTCTATATAGCTGAAGATCAGCGCCAGTGCGGTAAATACACCAAAATATGCCACTTTCCCTTTCAAAGGTCTCCTCCTAATTCGTCACGGCGTCAAGCTTGCCGTTGTCGCCGCTGTCCACCTCTACGATCACTTTGTTTGGCAGACAGATGATACTCTCATGATTCTTGGAGATTGCCTTCTGGTTCACGCACAGCTTATCCGGACAATCCGCCTCTGTCATATCCGCCTTCCCGTTTTTGATCACAAGATGGTTTGTCCCATTATTGATCGTGATCTCCTGATCCTCTCCCAGGCTGTAAACACCTTCGATAACACCGTCCACCTTCACCGTGACCGTCCCCGCCGCCGCGGCTCCCAGCAGGTCATGAAGATAATATGCAAGAAATGCGACCGCAAGAATCACTAAAATTAAAAGTATGTCCTTCTTTTTAAATCCCATCTTTCCTCTTCCTCTACCTTTCCTCTCTCTATTCTAACACAATAAAACGCCGCCTGCAACCACATGTTCGATTGCATATCTTACTTTTTATGCTATAATGTTACTAGCATTAAAGCATACTATTATCCGAGGTACTTTTATGAAGCATAAAAAAATAATTGCATTTCTCTTTTCCGTAGTTTTTCTTTTATCCGGCTGTGAAAAGCTCCCAGCCAAAGAAGATCTGACCTACACGGATACCTTATACGATACCGTGATCGATATCCAGATCCTGGACCCTGTAGAACCGGATGTCATGGACGGACTGAAAAAATTATGTAAAAAATACGATACCTTGTTTTCAAAAACAGACGAAAACAGCGATATCTACCGGATTAACACCGCAGCCGGCGCCCCGGTAGAGGTATCGGAGGACACTCTGATGCTCCTGAAAAAAAGCATTTACTACGGCGATCTGTCCGGCGGGCTCTTCGATGTCACGATAGGGACCGTGTCCGGGCTCTGGGACTTTAAGTCCGACGAGCCTTCTGTCCCCTCCCAGGACGCCTTAAGCGCTGCCGTAAGCCATGTAAATTACAAAAATATCATTATCGAAGGAAACACGGTACGTCTTGCGGATCCCAATGCCCTTCTTGACGTCGGGGCAATCGCAAAGGGCTATATTGCAGACCGGATCAAGGATTATCTCAAGGAAAACAGTGTACGCCATGCAGTCATTAATCTGGGAGGGAACGTTCTTACCCTGGGAACCAAGACAGACGGCTCAAAATATAACATCGGGATCCAGCGCCCGTTCGACGAAACCGGCGCCGCCATAACCTCCGTTAAGATCGCCGACCAGTCTGTGGTAACGACCGGCATCTATCAGCGCTATTTTGAAGTGGACGGAAAAAAATACCATCATGTACTGACCCCCTCCACCGGACGTCCCTGTGAGAATTCTCTGTACAGTGTCTCGATCATCACGGACTCCTCCCTTACTGCCGACGCCCTCAGCACGACCTGTTACCTGATGGGATTTGATAAGGGCATGAAGCTTATCAATCAGCTCGATAACGTAGATGCAATTTTCATTACAGATGACGAAAAGCTGCATTACTCCGATAACTTTTTAAAATGATTTTTAAAACCCTCACAGCTTAACACCGCCGTGAGGGTCCTTCTTTCTCTTAATAGTAATAATATCCGCCGCTTCCGATCGCAGCAGTCATGATAACGATACTCATAATAATTCCAAGAACTGTACCTATACCGATAAAGATCAGCTCCGCGCGGCAGAAGTTTCTTCTGTTCACATTGCCGTTCTTTCCGAATGCCCATACACAGCACAAAACAATATTCACACATGGAATTGCCATAAGGAGCAAGGTAAGGACCCACTCTCCCATTGACATCGGAGCGGTATCTGCGTCGTTCTGATAGTCCTGATTATAGCCTGTGTTATTTCCCACATTGTAATTGTAGTTATCCTGGTACTGCTGCTGGTAGTTTGTATTCCCGTACGCCTGGCCGGACTGCTGGTAATCCATATTTCCATAGGTCTGGCCGGACTGCTGGTAATTCGTATTCTCATAGGTCTGACCGGGCTGCTGGTAATTCGTATTCCCATAGGTCTGGCCGGACTGCTGATAATTCGTATTCCCATAAGTCTGACCGGACTGCTGATAACCCGTATTTCCATATGCCTGACCCGTATACTGTACAGAGCCGTCTGCGGTATGCTCTGGATTTATTCCCGCATTCGGATCCGTATACTGCTGAACCTCTCCGGCCGCAGCTTCCTTATTCTGCCGGTTCTCCCCGGACATGCCCGGATTCTGCTCTTCAGGCTTCGCTCCCTGATTATCCGGTATATTATCAAAATTATTTTCGAAATTATTTTCCATTCGTACTTCCTCCTTGCTCTATACGGCTTAAACTGTTAACATTTTATCATAACATGCTTACAAATGCAATAAATGAATCACTCCCTGAAATAAATTCCCCTCATAATAGCTCATCGGCGGTTCCCCCGGAAAATACCGGTACATTCTCCACACGTAAAATACCAGCATCGCCGCCAGTGTGACGATAAGGCACACCCTCAAAAACGGCATTTTTTTCTTACAGAGCACATATCTGTTTATACCAAACACAACGGTCAGCACGGCAAATGCATAGATAAACGGATGGATCCTCCATGCCGTCCCGAAATCAAGGGAAAGAACCGCAAAGCCCGCCCTCGTAAGCCCGCGCTGGCAATAATGCCGTCAAAACCCACACTGAGGATGTCGCTGCCGATAATCGGCATGTTCCTGCCCGTGCATAGAAAAACTTTATGGCCATTTCCCCTAGCGCCCTGTATCGCTTTTGCTGCAAGGGCGCTAGGTTCCGCCATAGCTGCAACCAATGTGCCGTCAATGTCTAAAAAAATAAGTTTCTGATTCATGCCTATTCTCCCGAACTCTATTTTATCGCATATAGCAAAATTTTTCCATCCCTAAATGTGCAAAAAATGAAATTTTTGGGATAGCCATGCCGGAGCCATTTCTATTTACAGACGGCAACAGCTTTTTTGCTGACGTCTATTGTTCCAGGAGCTGTCTTTTTCAGGTGTTTCTCTTCTGGCAAATCGGTGAAGATCATGGGAATTGTGGTGTCATAGCCTGCTTTTTCGATCTGCGCTTTGTGATTAAGGTAAAGGGCTATCTGGAACGGACACGCTTTGGGCAAGATCTGACGCTGCATTATGGGGAGGATGAAGCATTGCGGCTCTGCCATGAGCAGATGTTTGAGGCAGGCCAGCTGCCCCGGAACCGTGATCTGCGGATGAACAGCATTATGTACGAATACCTTTTCCTTCTGGCAGAGAAATTCCCCAATGAAGGCATTGCATATGATGAGAAGAAATCAGACTATGCGGAAGAGGCGCTGAACTTTATCGAAAGCAATTACTGTGACCCCATCACCATCCAGGATATTGCCGACCACCTGAATATTAACCGCTCTTACCTGCACCGGGTATTTAAGGCCTTTACCGGGATTTCGATTCAGAATTACCTACTGGATTACCGCATACGGCAGGCCTGCATCCTGCTCCGAAGCACGGAACTGTCCGTGCGGGCGATTGCCCACGCGGTGAGCTATGCAGACCCACTGTACTTTTCCAGGCTGTTCCACCAGAAAAAGGGAATCAGCCCCAGCAGTTACCGCAAGGCAGCATC
>CAQNVT010000014.1 GCA_948844705.1 uncultured Dorea sp. | reverse complement strand
CCTCCCCCTTAGCACCCCCACTCTGTACTCCCTACTCTGTACTTAAACTTCGCACCTCCATAAATGCGCACAATATCCGCCTGGGACTGCATGAGAAAGTTATTTGCGCTGGCGCCTCCGTCCACCTTAAGAGAGCTTAAGGTAATACCGGAATCCGCCTCCATAGCCTCAAGAACATCATTTACCTGATATGCCAGCGATTCAAGCGTTGCCCGGATAATATGATACTTATTGACTCCTCTTGTAATTCCTACAACCGTTCCTCTCGCATACTGATCCCAATAAGGCGCTCCAAGGCCGGTGAACGCCGGAACGACATAGCATCCGTTTGTATCAGGCACCTTTTTCGCCATATACTCCGAATCCTCGGCAGAATCGATCAGGCGGAGTTCATCACGAAGCCACTGCACCGCCGCACCTGCAACGAAGATCGAGCCCTCCAGAGCATAGGTCACCTTTCCGTTAAGTCCCCATGCGATCGTCGTTACAAGGCCGTTTCCAGAAAATACCGGCTTTTCCCCTGTATTCATGAGAAGGAAGCATCCGGTCCCGTACGTATTCTTCGCCTCTCCCTTTTCAAAGCAGGTCTGCCCGAAAAGTGCGGACTGCTGATCTCCTGCCGCACCCCCGATCTTGATCGGCCCGCCAAAATAGGATGAGTCTGCCTCCCCGTAAATACAGCTTGACGGCTTTGCCTCCGGGAGCATGGATGCCGGGATGCCGATCAGGTCAAGGATCTCCTGATCCCACTCCAGCGTATTAATATTAAAAAGCAAGGTTCTGGAGGCATTGGAATAATCCGTCACATGCACCCTTCCCTTTGTAAGCTTCCAGATCAGCCAGGTCTCAACCGTCCCGAACAAAAGCTCGCCGCGCTCCGCCCGCTCTCTTGCCCCTTCCACATTGTCCAATATCCATTTTACCTTTGTTGCGGAAAAATATGCGTCAATGATCAGACCTGTTTTCTTTCTGAAAAATTCGGTATATCCTTGTTCTTTTAAGCTGTCGCAGTATTCCGAGGTCCTGCGGCACTGCCACACGATTGCATGATAGACCGGCTCACCCGTATTTTTATCCCATACGACCGCAGTCTCTCTCTGATTCGTGATTCCGATCGCCGCAATATCGGCGGCCGTTGCCCCGATCTTACTCATAGCCTCTACTGCCACGCCGAGCTGGGAGGACCAGATCTCGTCCGCATCATGCTCTACCCAGCCGGGCTTTGGAAAATACTGTGTAAATTCCTTCTGCGCCACACTTAAAATTTCCCCGCGCTTATTAAAAAGTATGCAGCGGTTGCTTGTCGTTCCGGCATCCAGCGCCATAACATATTTTGCCATATTTCCACCTCCATCATTTATCCTATATAGTAACTGTTCAGTACCTTCACAGTTACCTTATAAATTCCTTTTGAATCTGACTGTCAAAAATTGCTTTTACAACATTAGCGCAGCATCGCCTCAAATCCTCTTCTTCCATCGTCCCGGCTTCGATCCCCTTTAAAATCTCCTTTTTAAAGTAGCTTCCGCCCGGCATGATCAGATCATTTCCTGCTTTCATGGCAAGCACATTATCCCCCAGTCCTCTATTTGTTGAAAACCAGTCTGTCATCACAACGCCGTCAAAGCCCCACTCATTTCTTAATACCCTTGTGCACAGATCATAGCTGTTCGGGGTGTAGACTCCGTTTAACCGGTTATAGGAAGTCATGATCCCTTTTGCTCCTGCACGGACCGCACGTTCAAAGCCCCTTAGATAAATTTCCCGAAGCGCCCGCTCGCTTACGTTACTGGATACCCGATTTCGGTTATCCTCCTGATTGTTGCAGGCAAAATGCTTCACCGTCACATAATATCCTTCCTCCTGCTGCACACCTCTTGTAATGGCCGCCGCCATCTCTCCGGTAAGGAAGGGATCCTCGGAATAGTATTCAAAATTCCGTCCGCAGAGAGGATTCCGGTGAATATTCACCGCCGGTGCAAGCCAGAAGGTACATCCGTATTCCTTCATTTCCTCATAGACCGCTGTCCCGACCTCATAAAGAAGCTCTGTGTTCCAGCTCTGAGCAAGCGCGCCTGATACCGGAAATGCAGTCGTATACTGGTAGAGCACCGTATCCTTTTCCGGATTTCCCATCATGACCCTTTTCACGGCGCCGGGCATCGCATCAAATACCGACAGAGCCGCATCGATCATCTTCACCTTTCCTGACTTTGTAAGCGCCGAACGCTTCTGGATACGAAGACCTGCCGGCCCGTCGCAGAGCGTTACATTTGCAAGACCCCTGTCCCAGAATTTTGATGTCGTATTGCCGACGGAGCCCGGCAGCGTAAATCTTGTCTCCGCACCGAACATGCCTGCGCCGACCACGATCTCCGCCATTTCATCGGCAGACAGCCTGTTCACAAACTCCCGCACTCCCGGATTCTGACAGAGATCCGGCGCCGCATATGTATAGGTAATCGTCCGGAACGCATCGGCGGAAACCTCGAGCCCCGGCACACCGGCCGGCACCGGCTCCTGCCTTCCCGGCGACGTAAGCTCTTCAAACACCTGCTGCTGCGGACAAATATGATGATGCACGGACACGATAATCTCTTCTCCCAATGTGACCACACCGCAGGGCTTAGTATTTCTTGAGGAATTTCCAAGCCTTAAAATGTAATCTCCCTTTTCCAGAATATAAGAGGCATCACTTTCCCGATAGCTCGATACTGCCGCCAGATCAAACTGAAGATCAAGCTCCTGCATTTCCCCGGGCGCTAATTCCTTCGTCTTTCCAAACGCCGCAAGGCTCTGGTATTCCTTATCAAGTACGCCCTCCGGAGCACTCACATAAAGCTGCGCCACTTCCTTTCCGGAGTATCTGTCTCCGATATTTTTCACACACGCCCTAACCTTTATCAGGCTTCCTTCGGCACTGACCTCCTGCGCATTTATCTCAAAATCCGTATAGCCGAGTCCATAGCCGAAGGGATACCGCGGCTCTATACGGAAGCTGTCAAAATACCGGTAGCCTACATAGATTCCCTCTTTGTAATATTCATCCTCCAAATTCCCGTTCAAATAGCTGTACTCATCGGAAAACGGGATATCCGAATAAGCCCCTGCCCAGGTATCGGCAAGCCTGCCTGACGGAGACACCTTGCCTGAAAGCACGTCCGCCACTGCATTTCCTCCTTCTGTCCCAAGCTGGCAGATATAGAGGATCGCTCCGATACCCGGAATCTCATCTGCAAAGGAAAGGTCGATCTGAGAGCCGCAATTAATGATCAGCACAAATTTTTTATAATTCCCGGCGCATGTCCGGATTGCTTCCTTCTCCGTCTCCGTAACGAACAGATCTCCCGGAAGCGCCCTTCGGTCACGCCCCTCACCGGCCTGCCGGCTTAAGACATAAATACACGTATCTGTACCGCTTCTTCTTATGTCGCTTTCTCTGACCGGGCCTGCCTCCGCCCCCGGATAGCCTGCAAGAAGAGTTTCCATCATGGCTTTCGGATGCTTTAAAAGCTTTTTCTTCATCCCTGAGCGAAACTCTGCCTCTTCCTTTTCATATTTTTTCTCATAAGCAAACAGCCAGGAATTTGTAGTAATCTCATATCCCCGGTTCCTAAGCCCCTCATAGATGCTTACGCTGTGCCTTTCATTTACCTCTCCGGAGCCTGTTCCGCCCTTTACTGTCCTCATGGCTCCCGCGCCGTAAAGCGCTGTTTTCCCCGCCTCGATCGGCAGCACTCCGTCATTTTTAAGAAGCACGATACACTCGCACGCCGCGCGGTAGGCCGTGCCGAGATTTTTCTTCTCTCTTTCATTTGCGGCATTCCGTCTGGATGCCTTTGTTAAAAGCTTTGACATGTGATTTTCCTCCTTATATCATTTTTATGCAAACCGGAAACTCTATCCTTTATTAACTTCTCGGTTAAAAAGTATTGATACAGATGCATTTCAAAAATTCTATTTGCAATTGCAGCGGTACCATTCATATTTTTTATATATCCGAACATTAATCCCAAATTCATAGGCATACTATATGAATTAAATGGATACTCTGTCCCTTCAAACAAAATATCCTGAATAATTCTGCTAAGCTCAGGGTATTCTGCAAGTTGCTTGATTATATCATCAAACAGGGTATTGGGCTGTTTAAGCAGCGTATCGACTGCATTTACAATCCCGTTCCTGGTCCACCTTCCTGCACGGATACCATCCTTTTCCTGCTGTTCATCTATCAATTTACAAATACGGGATACCAGATAGGGATAACCAGATGTGTAATCATAAATGAGAGAAGCTATCTCTTTTACGTTCATTCCGGTATGAACATCCTTTTCATAATCCTTAAGCATACCGCAGATATCAGAGACTGAAAAACTCATATCTAATGTAAAATCTGCTGCTATATTCCATGGGCTGTTATATTGATGTGTTTCATCCTTACGTATTTTCAGCTTTAAATTTTTTATGTCGTACACACCCGAAAGTATTACCGACTGAAAAGTCGGCATCTTTACCCTTGCGAGATACTTATTCCTCAGCATCCCAAGAAACGTTAAAAAGCGCTCATAATTTCCGGCCTGATCCACCTCATCAATCATAAGTATCACCGGCCTTTCAGCGCTGCCGCAGATATCAGAGATCAAAACAGACAATTCCCAGAATCCAAACCCGGAATTATGCTCCTTAAGCCTGTCCTTACATTCCTCCGCTGCCTGCGGCGCAATCCCTTCCTTTGTTCCGTAATCCATTGACGTATATAAAAGCTTTAAAAAATGTCCGCAGAATTCCGTTTCGCCGGCAAACACATCCCTGTCCACTCCCTCAAAGCTCATAGATAATACAATATATTTTTCGGACAGATATTTTTCCAGGCACATAAGCGTCGTTGTCTTTCCATACTGCCGCGCCCTGTTTATAGTAAAATATTCCCCGGCATCGATAAGTACTTCTATATCCTTTAATCTTTCGTCTATTTTTACCATGTAATGGATATCTGGAATGCACGCACCATTGACGTTAAACCTTTTCCTCATTTTTCCGTCCTTTCCACAAAACTCTTTAACTGAATTGTACCATAAAAGGAACCATTAAGATATAAAAAGAAACATGACTTGCGAAGAAAAATCCGCAAGTCATGTTTCTTTTTCATATACCTTAATGTGACTTCGTTCCATAACTGTCAATCAAATAATCCACTCTTCGTGATGCTTATACATTTTTCCTCCGTTTTTTAGCTTAACAATTATCAAGAGCGGCCTCCTGATCTCATCTATGCTCATATATCAGATCCGTTATCCCGTCATAGCTCTGCGTTTTCACCAACTTTAATGGAATCTCTTTCCCGATGCTTTCAAAAAGCCGGATTCCTTTTCCAAGCAACATCGGTATCACGGAAATATAATACACATCGATCAAATCCTCTGTCATAAGCTGACTGACAATATCTGCGCCGCCGCATATCCAGATAGCTTTTCCTTCTTCCGTTTTCAATCTCCTTACCAGACTGCACGGATTTTCAGAGGTAAACCGTATCCTCTCTGCAGAATAATAGTCTCTGTGAGTAATTACATAGCTTTCCAAATCTCTGTATACCCATTCCTCCGGGGACAATTCCGTAATAATCTGGTGATACGTATTCCGGCCCATAACCACCGTATCCACATATCCCACAAATTCTGAATAGGCATCAATCATTTCCTCATCATTTCCCTGGCCCCCCAGCCATCCGACTTTGCCTTCACTGTCCGCGATATAACCATCAAGGCTCATTGCGATAAACAAAATGACTTTCCTCATAAACCCTCCATTTACGGCCCCGTGATACTACCTATGGCAAATATATTTCTAAAGATTTTATGGTCTATATGTTTCCTTTTCCACGACATCATAAATGTCTTTTCCAGTTTTCTTTTCAAAATATTCTTTTAACCTTATATTTGAATCCCATTTTTCCTTCGGATATCGGCCATATCTTTTTTTCACATCATTCATACGTTCCTCTATATCTAACACACCCTCACTTCCCGCTAAAGAATCACATAGCTGGATTAATCTGTCATAGTCATCCATAACAACTTTAATCAATGCCGTATTAATCAGCTTCAGCTCCTCCTCGGAAGTATCAAATTTTCCAATATATTCATTAACAGAACGATTGTTAAATGAATGTGTAAGGCAAATTTTTGCGGCTTCATCATATCCCAATGACATCATATAGGTATAACCATCCGATACATGTCCTAAATGTCTGACACCAAATTTTCTTCCAATATCATGAAGCAGTCCAAGTACGTACGCCTTTTCACCGTCTAACCCGTCACATAATTCAGCTATTTTTTCGGCACAATGTGCCGTAACCCGGCTGTGATTCCCCCAGGGTCCCGGGTTACATTTTTCGGCTTCTCTTAACAATCTTTCAGCTTCTATTCTTGTAGGTATCATTTTTCTATCCGCCTCCGCAAATGTTAATTTATTGTAACTGTTCAGTTCCTTCACAGTTACAATTTATTACCGATATTTCCAACCTCATTCTACCATCCATCATAACAAAAAATGCTTGCCTTTTCAATTGAAAGACTTTGATCCTTCACTTCATAGACCCCATATCCGATATAACCAATCCGTCCGCATCTATGAGCGCGCTGCTGTCTGCCTTTTGTTCCTCTGTAGTCCGGGGAATCGTTCCATTAAGCTGTCCGGCTATGCTTTCTGCTCTGAGAAGGCAGAATTTCCGGAGCGCTCCGGTGCCCTGTTCAAACTCCTCGTATGTACAGAATTTTGTAGGATCCTTCTCCACATAAGGCGCTATCATCTGTGATGTCTGACTGAGCATTTCTGCAAATGTCCCGCTTTCAAAATATTCTTTTATAAATTCATCAAAGTATGTGTGATACATTTCCGTATACTCTTCGCTTTCAAAGATCCACGAAAGCATCGGTCTTGAAGAAAGCTCTCCTCCTGATACCGGTGTGTCGATCGGATAATTTACAAGCCCTGCCGCGTCTGTCCCGGATTCAAAGCCGCCGAATGCCAGATTATAATCCCACGGTATCATAGACATCTGCCCGTCCTTCTCATACAAATAGTAATTGTGAATCATAGAGCCGGTATAGCTGTCAAAATTGCAGACAAAATTGTGTACGACGAAATACCGTATCACCTGTTCCACATCTACAGTCTCCGAAATATCCCCGCCTTCATTCAGACTCTTAAGGGAAGCGATGAGCCTGTCCTTGTCTTTGTCCGTAATATCTGTTTTGGCATTGTCAAAAATATTGCTGTAGCTCTCGTACTCATCGTCCGAATAAATGAGAGAAACATCATCACCGGCCGGCATTCCTCCGCGGAAACCGCCGCCCTGCGGCATCTCCCTGCCCGGCATATTTCCACCGCCCGGCGGCATCATTCCTCCCTCCGGCATATTTCCATTGTCCGGCGGCATCATTCCTTCCCCTGGCTGTTCTCCGCCTTCCGGAATTTCTCCGCCTCCCGGCATATTCCCGCCTTCTGGCAAATTCATTTCTCCCTCCGGCATTTCTCCGCCCAAGAATTCATCTTCATCGAACCGGCCTCCGTTTCCGCGTCCGCCGCCCATATCCATGCTGTCCGGCTTGTACAGCTCTCCGTAATCCTTCCCGTAATTTCTCTCAAGGAAGCTTTCCTCCACCGCTTCCACCGCAAGATAAAGGCCCCAGTCCTCGCCGTTAACCGTAATATAGGCATAGCTGCAAAGGGGCGCGGCCACATCAAAATATCCCATCATCTGATAACAAAGATAATCCTTCATATAGGTATGATCCTGAATGATATTATTCAGGCTGATCTTGTCCAGGCCATGATAGGATATTCCGAAATCATAACAGTCAAACTCGATCTTAAAGCTGTACCTGTCGTTTCCATATTTCTTTACGGAGCTTAAGGATGTGTTGCCCTTTGCCCTGATCCCTACATTTTTATATGTTTCATCATCGATCACGACAGAACACTCGCTGTATTCTTCATTTTCACATGTTTCCAAAAATCCGTCCCAGTCATCCATCCTGATATCGATCGTGTGCACCTTCGAGGTGTCAAACAATCTGGATTCATATCCCATATCTGCAGATACCGGCAGCGCACCCGTTCTCTTTAAATTCACAACTACGAGAGTGAGCACAAGAAGGAACGATATCACAGCAATACAGATCTTATCAATATGTCTGTTTGTTGACATAAGTCTCCTCCTTATCCCATATACTCACCGTTATAGCTGACAAGAACGGCGCTGCCCACACCCTCCATATCTGACAAAGTGTTGATAAAATCCGTGTTTTCATCCTTCAGCCGTATTTCAAGATTCAGTTCTACCTCGCCTTTTCTTGCCATCTTGCTTTTAACCGTCAGCTTAGCCGCCTTCTTTTTCAAAAATTCCATAGCGGCCTCTTCACTTGCATGGTTTTCGCAGTTTACAACGACAATATATGGATTTATGTATGATTTCTTATTTACAAATATAAGCAGTACCAGTCCGATCGCAATACTTCCCACAACTGCAAGCGGGATCAGGCCCGCCGCCAGCACAATGCCTGCCGCGATTGCCCAGAATAAAAATGCAATGTCCAACGGCTCCTTAATCGCTGTCCGGAAACGGACGATTGACAGTGCGCCGACCATACCGAGGGACAAAACAACATTTGACGTAACTGCAAGTATAACGACAGTCGTGATCATCGTGAGCGCTATCAGAGTAACTCCAAATCCTGAGGAATACATAATCCCCATAAATGTTTTCTTATAAACAAAAAAGATAAAAACACCCAGGCCGAAGGCAAACACCAGCGCGACTGCCATATCAAGGAGGCTTACTCCGGTTACATTCTCTAAAAATCCTGATTTAAAAATATCGTTAAAAGTCATAATCCTATTCTCCTTCTTCTTAATCAGCCGTACACACGGCATGCTGCATATTTTGAGAACGCAGACGAAAAGCGTCCCTTTAGCTGGACTGCATCCCGGATAACTTCCGGAAGAAATGCATCCCATTTTACTTCTAAGATGATCGGTGCATCCTTTGCCGGAACCAGAACACAATCCGGATTCAGGAAATCGGTGCCCGACATTCCTGTCCTGATGTGATAGTCCAGCGTCACCCTGACATTTCCCGGCCCGTAGGTATAAGCCTTCCTGTCATATTCCACGATCGTCTTCGGCCTAAGCCCCTGTGACATCATCTTCGAATAAAGCTCACACACAAGCTTCCTTCCTTTCTCTGTCATCCATCCATAATCACCGGCCAGCAGCTTCTTTGTCTCTTCCTCCGAGAGCCGCTGCATTTCCTTGCTGCAAAGTCCGTTATATTTGCTCTTCTTCTCCAGCTGAATATAGGAAGCATCATCATTATAACAACGAATCCTGAACTTCTCCCGCATATTTACTCCGTCGAGCTTTTCCCGAAGCGCCTTGTCCGCCAAATTATCAAAATACAGGCTCCTGACCCTATAACAGCCGTCTGCCGAATGAACGTCGGGCCTTGCCACTGCAGAAAGCCTCCTTGTAACTGCGATAAAATCCGAGGCATTAATCTCATGCTTCCACTCATGACGAAAATCCATTCTCCTTTCCTCCCTCCTGAAATATTTTACAGCGGATAACCTTTGTTTACTATAAACAGGAAATTTGTTGAAAATATGGACGGAATGTGATTATTATGTGTTTTTTATCCGCCCTCATAAGTGCAATGCCCCGTTATCACTTCGGCAAGGCGGTTCTCTTTTTCGAGCTCCCGATACTTTTCCTCCGT
>CAQNVT010000013.1 GCA_948844705.1 uncultured Dorea sp. | reverse complement strand
TTCAATATTGCAGCCCGTATAAACTGTTCCGTTTTCTGCCAGAAGGGCCGCCCCTACCTTAAAATGAGAATAGGGGGTATAGGAATATTTCCTCTGCTCCAGTGCAGTATCTATAAGCTTCTGTATCATTTCCTTTTCCAGCTTCTTTTCTTTCATCCCTGTCACATTCCTTTCAGACATTTTACGATCCTGCTTGTACCGAGCCTGTCTGCTCCCAGCTCAATAAATTTCTCGGCATCCGAAAGACTGCCGATCCCGCCTGCAGCCTTGATCCGTACATCCTTGCCCACATGCTCTGCAAACAGCCTGATATCCCCGAATGTGGCTCCTCCTTTTGAAAAACCGGTGGAGGTCTTGATATAATCTGCCCCGGCAGAGGTAACGATCTCACACATCTTAATCTTCTCCTCTTCGCTTAAGAGACAGGTCTCTATAATCACCTTCAGCACCTTGTCCTTACAGATTCCCTTAAGGCTCCTTATTTCCGCTTCCAGCTCCTCATACCGCCTGTCCTTAAGCCAACCGATGTTGATAACCATATCAATCTCGTCGGCCCCGTTTTCAAGTGCATCTCTGGTCTCATACTCCTTGACCGCCGTCGTGCCGTATCCGTTCGGGAACCCGATCACCGTGCATACCGCCGTGCGGTTCCCCACATATTCCTTTGCCTGCCTTACATAGGAGGGCGGGATACATACCGAAGCAGTATGATACCGCACCGCGTCATCGCAGATTTCCTTTATCTCCTTCCATGTGGCCGCCTGATTCAAAAGAGTATGATCCACATGCCTTAAAATCTCTGTCACATCCATCTGACATACGCTCCTTCCTGTGCTCTTCTAGTTTATTATAAAGTAACTGTTCAGTACCTTCACAGTTACATTATAAACTATATTTGCCTCAAATTAAACCCATGATCCATCGGTCCGCTTCCTTTTCCCAAATCCAGCATGGCGCCGAGCGCGCCGGAGAGGTACGCCTTCGCCCTCTCCACTGCCTTTTCCATATCATAGCCCTTCGCAAGATTGGAGGCGATGGCGCTTGACAGGGTACATCCGGTCCCGTGAGTATTCGGATTCCGGATCCGTTTCCCGTAAAACCACTGATATGTCCCGTCCTTATAAAGAAGATCATTCGCATCATTGATCTGATGGCCTCCCTTGCATAAAACCGCACAGGAATATTTCTCACTGACAATCCGCGCCGCACGGATCATATCCTCCTCCGTGCTTACGGATATCCCGGAGAGTACCTCCGCCTCCGGAATATTGGGTGTAAGAATGTCTGCCGCAGGCAAAAGCTTTTCTTTCAGCACCTCGATGGCATCCTCCTTCATAAGCCTTGCGCCGCTCGTCGCTACCATTACCGGATCTACAACAATATTGCGCGCCTTATACTGTCTTAGCTTTTCTGCTATTTTTATGATCAGCGGTGCGGACGACACCATCCCGATCTTTACCGCATCCGGAAAAATGTCGGTAAATACACTGTCAAGCTGTTCTCCCAAAAATTCCGACGGCACATCCATGATCCCTGTCACCCCGGTCGTATTCTGTGCCGTCAGAGCCGTAATAGCGCTCATGGCATAGACGCCGTTGGCAAGCATCGTTTTAATATCCGCCTGGATCCCCGCTCCTCCGCTGGAATCACTCCCTGCAATCGTAAGTGCTGTTTTCATAGCTTTCTCCCTTGTCCAAAATATATTTTTTATTGCCCGGCATTCCAAAAGGAACCGGTCACAGCGGAAATTCGACCCGGATCTTTGTTCCCTTGCCGGGCTCGCTCTGCAGA
>CAQNVT010000012.1 GCA_948844705.1 uncultured Dorea sp. | reverse complement strand
TATCGGAAACGGGCGGATCACCGGTGTTTCCCAGCCGGGACTTGAGCGTATCATCTATATGGATATTGAGCATCTCGATGAGATGGGCGATCCGTGCAGGAAAAAGCTGATCGTCGAGATCATGGGAAAGCACAGCAACATTATTTTCTGCGACGATAAGGGGATGATCATTGACAGCATCAAGCATGTATCCGCACAGATGAGCTCTGTGCGCGAGGTTCTTCCGGGCCGGAAATATTTTATACCGGATACCATGTCAAAACTTGACCCGTTAACCGTGGATGCGGATACATTTATCCGGACACTTAAGGGAAAACCAATGCCTGTATCCAAAGCGCTGTACATATGCTTTACCGGCATAAGCCCCGTCGCCGCGGCAGATATCTGCCTGCGGGCAGGCATTGACCCTGAGCCGGACGCGGGCTCATTTCCGGATGATTCTCTTACCCATCTGTTCCGCCAGTTTACCTATTTTATGGACGATGTAAAGAACAGAGCCTTTCATCCGGTCATTTACTACCAGAACGGCGAGCCCTCTGAATTTTCCGCCCTCCCTCTCCTTTCCTGTGAAAACATGGAGAAGCGGGAATACGCTTCCGTCTCGGAGGTGCTGGCTGCTTACTATTCCTCTAAAAATACTCTGACGCGCATCCGCCAGAAAAGCGCCGACCTGCGCCATGTTGTCCAGACGGCGCTGGAGCGGAACCGCAAAAAACACGAGCTTCAGACAAGACAGCTTAAAGACACCGAAAACCGGGAAAAATATAAGGTATACGGAGAGCTTATCAATGCCTATGGCTACAACCTGCCCTCCGGCTCCAAAGAGCTCTCCTGCCAGAACTACTATACCGGAGAGGATATCACGATTCCCCTTGACCCGGTAAAAACACCGCAGGAAAATTCTCAGAAATATTTTGCCAGATACAACAAGCAGAAAAGAACCTTCGAGGCGCTCACAAAGCTCATACAGGAGACAAAGGACGACATTCTCTATCTGGAATCCATCAGCGCCGCCCTGGATATCGCCAGAAGCGAAGCGGATCTGGCACAGATCAAGGAAGAGCTGATACAAAGCGGTTATGTGCGACGAAAATATACGAAAAAGAAGATAAAGCTCACAAGCAGGCCCATGCACTACATTTCCGGCGACGGGTATCACATGTATGTCGGGAAAAACAATCTGCAGAATGACGAACTCACCTTCTCCTTTGCCAACGGAAACGACTGGTGGTTTCACGCCAAGGGCGCTGCCGGCTCCCATGTGATCGTGCGCACCAACGGAGACGAGCTTCCCGACCGTACCTTTGAAGAGGCCGGAAGACTTGCCGCCTATTACTCAAAAAGCCGCGGCTCCGACAAGGTAGAGATCGACTATATCGAAAAGAAGCATGTGAAAAAACCGAACGGAGCAAAGCCGGGGTTTGTCGTATATTATACCAACTATTCCCTGGTGATCGACTCCGACATTTCCAATATAAAAGCTGTGGAGGATTAGCCCCGCAGCTTTTTTATTACTTATCATCTAAGATATGATCTCATAGAGCTTGCTCACCAGAAGCTTGCGCTGCAGGGCCACAAAATTTTCATCGATCTTATTTCCGATATGCCTGCACAGCTCCTTCGAAAGCCTCGTATTATTATATACAACATCCACTATCGTTGTCTTATAGAAATTTTCGCTCACCACATAGGTGCACAGGGAGTCCAGGGCCCGCGCGGCAGTCTCAAATTCCTCCTTATCCGAAAAATCATATTTGTTATAAGACTCTGCGAATTCAGAATTATATCTGAGGATCACCTGTTCAAAAATAAAGTCCGCCGCGGCCTTTACCTTAACAGGATCCTCTGCCTCAAGCTTCCTTAAAGCCTCCGTCTCATAGTACAGATTAAGCAGATCATCCACATAATTCTCGATCTCGCTGTTTAACATCTCACTGTCAATGAGCTTCTCGACTCCGGCCAGATTAAACAGCCGGTTTCCGATAAAATCCTCCCGGTACGCATTAAAGAAGTCGGCCAGGCACCGCTTTTCCTCCGGCTTAAATTCTCCCTGGCCGCGGAAATAACAGGATAATCTGTCCTTCCAGCCCTCTCCGAAGGTGTCCATTAATATTTTTAAAGATTCTACGCTGTTTGTCATGCTGCTTTCCCCTTTCATTCTTTCATCCCGGACAGATAGTCAATAAACTGCTGAGCCGTTCTGCCCGACAGTCCGCCGTGGCTTAACTCCCACTTATTTGCTTCAAGAAGAAGCGTATCCTCCGGCAGATCGATCTCATTTTTTGCCGCAAGCTGCCTTACGATCTCCTGAAACTGCTTTTTATCCGGTTTCCCGAAATAAATCGTCACACCGAACCTTGCCACAAGGGACAGCTTCTCCTGTACGGTATCATTCGTATGGAGCTCCTCATCCCTGTCCGCCTTATCCTTAAAGGTCTCCCGGATCAGATGTCTTCTGTTAGAAGTGGCATAGATGAGCACATTATCCGGCTTTCTCTCCAGCCCGCCTTCGATCACGGCCTTCAGATACTTATACTCGATCTCAAACTCTTCAAAGGACAGATCGTCCATATAGATGATAAATTTGTAATTCCGATTCTTGATCTGGGCAATAATGTCATTCAGATCCCGGAACTGATGCTTGTACACCTCGATCATCCGAAGCCCCCTGTCATAATACTGATTCAGGATCGCTTTTACAGACGAGGATTTTCCTGTACCGGCATCGCCGAAAAGCAGACAGTTATTCGCCTTTCTCCCGCTTACAAATGCTTCGGTGTTGTCGATCAGCTTTTTCTTCGGGATCTCATAGCCCACCAGATCGTCAAGCTGTACATGGGCGATCTTTGTGATCGGCACGATCCGGACGCCGCCCTCGTCATGCTCTGCGCGGAATGCCTTGTGAAGTCCCAGCTTCCCGACGCCGAACTCCTTATAAAACTGTGTCATTACCGCCTGAAACTCCTCTGCATCCTTCGCCTGCGCCAGATGCATTCCAAGTTCGCAGATCCTGTCTCTGATCCTCTGGTTAAATACTTTTCCATGTCCGCTTACCCCTGCATAATCATACAAAAAGGCAGGAATATCCGTCCCAAGCTTTTTCGAAAGCGCCTTGAAATCATACTCAAACAGCTCCTTAAAGATGGAGAAATCTCCCTTCACCGCCTCGTTGATACTCCCCTTTACCGCCCCCACAATTTCGCAGGAGGTGCTGTATGCGTTTTCATGGCTGGCAAGAAGATACGCCAGGTAATTATGCCAGAGATTTCCTTCAAAGCCATGGCTTACGGCCATATCGACAAGCCTCCCGATACAGGAAAAAAATGTTTTCCTAAGCTTTTCTGTCTCACATGCGGAATCCTCCGACACATCCATCAGGTATGACATATCCGAGAGGATCTCCCCTTCGTCCATATTCCTGTATATGATTAATTCATCGGTTCTCATATCCACACTCCTTAATAATTTCCAAGTATTTTAAGCCCGCGGCTTTCCTCTCTAAGCCCCCGGATCGCATTTTTTACTGCCGCGTCCTCCAGATTTCCTTCAAAATCTATGAAGAAACGGTATTCCCAGCTTCTTCCCTCCACCGGCCTTGATTCGATCCTTGTCATATTCAGATCATTATATATAAAATGGGACAGCAGGTGATAAAGTGAACCACTCTCATGCGGAAGCTCAAAGCAGATGCTGATCTTCGACGCCCCCTTAAGAAATACCTTCTGGTTGGTCACGATGATAAATCTTGTGGAATTATTTTTCTCATCGTTAATCCCTTCACGCAGCACCTTAAGTCCGTAAACCTCCGCCGCATACGCGCTGCATACCGCCGCCTGCGTCTTATCCTGCTCCTCCAGTATCTTCTTTGCCGCAATCGCCGTATTGGCCACGCTGATCTGCTGCCAGTCTCCGTGTTCGCCAAGAAAATGAGAGGTCTGCATCAGCGCCTCTGCTTTTGAATAGACCTTCTCTATATCCGACAGGCTGCTTTCCTTAAGACCTGCGAGGGTATGCGTAATCGGAATGATCGTCTCCCCCACAATATAATTTTCGAATTCTACAAGCAGGTCATAAACCTCATTCACCGCTCCGGCGGACGAATTTTCGATCGGAAGCACTGCGAAATCCGCCGCCCCCTCCTCGATAGCTTCCATCGCATCCCGGAAGGTACGCACATGATAGCTGTTTATATCCTCACCGAAATATGCCTTCATCGCGGCCTGTCCATAAGCGCCTTCCGTTCCCTGAAAAACGATTCTTGCCATTCCTGCATCCAGCGTATCAATTCCGATAAACGGGAGGCGGCCCAGCGCTCCTGCTTCCACAAGCTTCTGATACTGCAGCTTCCTGCTCATAGACATAAGCTGCTCATAGAGCTCCTGAATTCCCTTCTTATTAAAGGGTGACGTCGCCTTTTCCGCCACGGCCTGAAGCTTCTCCTTCTCCCTCTGACGATCCAGAACTTTTCTTCCGGCCTGAATCTTATATTCTCCTACCCTTTCGCAGATATTCATTCTTTCCTCATACAATCTTACGATCTGGCTGTCCACCTCATCGAGCTTAAGCCGCAATTCCTGCAAAGATTCCATTCTTTTTCCAACTCCTTTTTTCACGCTAACTCGTATTATACATTATCATGTATTTACAGTTCAATAGATAATCGACAGATATTTTTCAAATCATTGTTGAAAAACATTTCCGTATGGTATATTATGTACAGAGACTTTTTAACAAGCTATTGTCATTTAAGGAGGGTTTTATGAGACACTTGATGAGTCCACTGGATTTTTCCGTGGAAGAATTAGAAAAACTTATGAAGCTGGCGGGAGATATCGAAGCGGATCCGCAGAAATATGCTCATGTATGCGACGGAAAGAAGCTTGCCACTTTATTTTACGAGCCAAGCACCCGAACAAGACTGAGCCATGAAGCGGCAATGCTGAATCTTGGGGGAAGCGTTCTTGGATTTTCTTCAGCCGATTCCAGTTCTGCTGCAAAGGGCGAAAGCGTAGCCGACACGATCCGTACTATTTCCTGTTATGCAGATATCTGTGCTATGCGTCATCCAAAGGAAGGGGCCGCTCTTGTTGCCAGTTCGAATGCTACAATTCCTGTAATCAATGCAGGAGACGGAGGACATCAGCATCCCACGCAGACGCTTACCGATCTTTTAACCATTCGCTCCTTAAAGGGAAGACTTGACAATATGACCATTGGTCTTTGCGGCGACCTGAAATTCGGGCGTACCGTTCATTCTCTCATTCATGCACTGGTTCGTTATCCTAATATCAGATTCGTATTAATCTCACCGGAAGAACTAAAGATTCCAAGCTACATACGTACAGACGTACTCGACCGGCAAAATATCGAGTATGAGGAGGTCGTACGCCTTGAAGACGCTCTTCCGACGCTGGATATCTTATACATGACCCGTGTACAGAAGGAACGCTTCTTCAACGAGGAGGATTACATCCGCATGAAAGATTTCTACATTCTGGACTCCAAAAAGATGGAGCTGGCTTCCAAAGACATGTATGTACTCCACCCGCTCCCAAGAGTAAACGAGATCGCGGTCGAAGTCGACAAGGACCCGCGCGCCGCATACTTTAAGCAGGCCCAATACGGAGTATACATCCGCATGGCGCTGATTATCACCTTATTAAATATCGAAGTATAAAAACAAACCTTACAGGAGGAATAGATTATGGTAGGAAATACATTAAACGTCGGACGTATCTCTGAAGGCTTCGTGCTTGACCACATTCAGGCCGGACGGAGCATGGATATTTATAAATATCTGCACCTTGATACACTGGACTGCTGCGTTGCGATCATCAAAAATGCCAAAAGCAGCAAGATGGGAAAAAAAGATATAATGAAGATCGAATGCCCGATCGATTTCATGGATCTTGATATCCTGGGCTTTATCGACCATAACATCACAATAAATATCGTGAAGGACGAGGTGGTTGTAGAAAAGAAGGACTTACATCTTCCTCACGAGATAAAAAACGTAATCAAATGCAAAAATCCCAGGTGTATCACCTCCATCGAGCAGGAGCTTGATCATATCTTCGTCCTGACAGACCCGGAGCACGAAGTATACCGCTGCAACCCACTTCAAAAACACTTCCACCAGCTTAGGGTCAAATTCGCTTCCGCACATCGCCATAATATATTCTATCGCATCGGACGGCGGCAGCATATCACGATAAGGCCGCTTCGATGTCATTGCGTCAAATACATCCGCCAGCTTAATAATCCTTGCAAAAATACTGATTTCAAGACCTGACTTTCGCATCGGATATCCCTCACCGTTATAACACTCATGATGCTCTAACACTGCGGTAGCAACCTCCGGTGTGAAATCATAATGCTTCATCAAAAACTCATATCCGAGCTTTGGATGCTGAAGCATAATATGGCGCTCCTCCTCACGAAGCGGACGCTTCGCATTCAGGATATCATCCTCTAAAAACTTTTTCCCGATATCATGCAGCAGAGCCGCCATCGTCAAAATCCGAAGCTCCGGTTCTTCCATCCCGTAACGCACACCAATCACTGCGGACAACACGGCAACGTTGACTGAATGATAGAAGGTGTAATCATCATACGCTTTCAGATCCATCATATTATACATGATATCACCGTCGCTTAAAACTTCCTCCACAACATCCACAACAAGCTCCATAAGCCTCTGCTCTCTCGCCGCTTCATCTTCCTCTGTTCCCGTAAAAAGACTGTGTACCATATTGAGCGCGCGGCTTCTAATCTTTGGTTTCATCAGCTGGTTAAGCTCTATATCTTTGGAGAAATCATCTTTAATATAAACTCCCTCCTCCGGCT
>CAQNVT010000011.1 GCA_948844705.1 uncultured Dorea sp. | reverse complement strand
GTCCCGCACGCAGCCGCCGACTGCATATGCCTCATAACCCGCCTGGTTTGGGCGCAACGACCTGGCCATCCTCTCCGCCGCCCTGGCGGGCGGGCTGGCCGCTTTCCTCATCTACAACTTCCACCCGGCCAAGGTGTTCATGGGCGACACCGGCTCCCTCTTCCTGGGGGGGATGGTGTGCGGCTTGGCCTTCGCTCTGGATATCCCCCTGGTGATTCCCGTTGTGGGTCTGGTCTATACGCTGGTAGGAGACTTAGGTGTCGGGAAGACCGTGTTTACAAAGGGGCTGGCAGCAGGACTCGGCATAGAAGAGCCGGTGAACAGTCCTACATTTACGATCGTACAGATTTATGAGGAAGGGCGTCTGCCCTTCTATCATTTTGACGTCTATCGTATCGGGGACCCCTCGGAGATGGATGAGATCGGGTATGAGGACTATATTTACGGAGAGGGCGTGAGCCTGATCGAGTGGGCGGATCTGATACAGGAGATTCTGCCGGAGCATTATACAGAGATAAGGATAGAAAAGAATCTGGAAAAGGGATTTGATTATCGGAGGATTACGATATGCGAATATTAGCGCTTGACAGCTCGGGACTGGTTGCCAGTGTGGCGGTCGTAGAGGGAGATGCGGGGGAAGACAGAACGATAGCAGAATATACGATAAACCACAAAAAAACGCACTCACAGACACTGCTTCCCATGCTGGACGAGATGATGAGGATGGCGGAGCTTGATATTAACAGTGTAGATGCGATCGCGGTTGCGGGAGGGCCGGGTTCCTTTACGGGGCTTCGGATCGGCTCCGCTACGGCAAAGGGGCTGGGGCTTGCACTCGGTAAGCCGCTGATTCATGTGCCTACGCTGCATGCGCTTGCTTATAACCTGTGCGGTACGGAGCATATCGTATGCCCGATCATGGATGCAAGACGCGGACAGGTCTATGCCGGGATCTATGAATTTGACGGGAATGAACTGGTGGTTCTTGAGGATCAGATGGCGGTCAGCATCGAAGAGCTGGGAGAAAGACTTCGGACTTATACCAATAATAGAAAGACGATTTTTCTGGGGGACGGAGTTCCGGTATTCAGGTTCCGTCTTACGGAATGCATCATGGCAGGGGAGAGAATCGGATTTGCACCCCTTAATATAAATCGCCAGCGGGCGGCCTCCGTAGGGGCGCTTGCGCTCAGGTATTACCGGGCAGGAAAGCTTGAAAGCGCCGTGGATCACAGGCCGGATTATCTGCGTGTATCCCAGGCGGAGCGGGAGAGGCAGGAAAGAGAACAAAAAGAAAAGGCGGCGAAAGGAGAGGTTTGACAATGTTTCAGTTTCAGTGTGATTATACGGAAGGAGCACATCCTCTGATTTTAAAAAGGCTGGAGGAGACCAATTTCCAGCAGACGGAGGGGTATGGAAATGACTCTTATTGTGCAGAGGCAAAAGAAAAGATAAAGAAGCTTTGCAGGGCGGAGGATGCGGATGTACATTTTCTTGTGGGCGGCACCCAGGCGAATTTCACCGTGATCAGTTCTGTCTTAAGGCCCTACCAGGGAGTTGTGGCGGCATCGACCGGTCATATCAATGTCCATGAGACCGGCGCCGTGGAAGCGACCGGTCATAAGGTGCTGGCAGTTCCAGGCGAGGACGGCAAGATCACTGCAGAGCAGGTGCGTGCCCTTTATGAGGCGCACTGGTCGGATGCAGACCATGAGCATATGGTGCAGCCGGGGATGGTATACATTTCTCATCCGACAGAGAACGGAACACTTTACAGCAAGGAGGAGCTTACGGCGCTTAAGAAGACATGCACCGGGCTCGGCCTCCCCCTTTTCCTCGACGGAGCCAGGATGGGCTATGGGCTCATGTCGGAGACGGCCACGCTTGATCTGGCTGATATAGCAGAGCTTACGGATATATTTTATATCGGCGGTACGAAGGTGGGCGCGCTGTTCGGAGAAGCAGTCGTGATCACGAATCCCGGGTTCAGGAGAGATTTCCGTTATCTGATCAAGCAGCACGGCGGAATGCTTGCTAAGGGAAGGCTTCTCGGCATCCAGTTTGATATTCTTTTTGAGGACGGGCTATATTTTGAGATAGCAGGCCATGCGGATGCTCTGGCGATGCGATTAAAGGAAGCGTTTGTGAAAAAAGGGTATAAGCTTCGTTATGATTCCTACACGAACCAGCAGTTCCCGATCCTCCCGAATGATCATATAGAAAAACTGCGGAAGAATTATTCCTTTGCGTTCTGGGAGGCGGTGGATGATACGCACAGTGCGGTCCGTTTCTGCACAAGCTGGGCGACAAAGGAAGAGGCGGTGGATGCCCTGATCCGGGATATTGAGGCATTATAGGATGCTGCGTGTAGAAGAGCTTCGTGAACAGGAGCTTTCCGGGGTTTGGCGTCTGGAGAAGGAAATTTTTTCGGATGCGTGGAGCGAGCAGGGGCTCCGGGAGACATGGCGGCAGCCCGGAGCCGTTATTTTCGGTGCATGGGACGGTGATACTCTTGCAGGCTATGCGATCGTATATTATGTGCTCGACGAGGCGGAGATCATGCGGATTGCAGTAGAAGATGCCAGAAGACGGCAAGGGGCCGCCGGTCAGATGCTTTTAAGGATAAAGGGATTCTGTGCAGAAAAGGGTATAGGAAAAATTTTTCTCGAGGTGCGTGAAAGCAACGCTCCGGCGATCGCCTTTTACCGCAAACATGGCTTTCAGGCAGACGGAATTCGAAAAAACTTCTATACGAATCCGGCGGAGAATGCTATACTTATGAGCAGCGAGGTAAAAAAATAGCTGGAAGAGCTGACAGCAGTTTCCACTATGCAACCGTATTTTCAGAGGATATAATGTAGGCGTAACAAGGAGATAAACAAGCGGAGAATACGCGGGGAGGAATTGTATGCGCCAGTACAGCACAAGCTTAAAGGAAACAAAAGAGATCGAGAAGATCATATGTAACAAATGCGGAAAAGAGATCCCGGTCCTTGGAGGGGTTCCCCAGGAGGACGTTCTTCAGGTGGAGAAGCGGTGGGGATATTTTTCCGGCAAGGACAACCGTGTGGACCAGTTTGATCTTTGTGAGGAATGCTATGATGAATTCGTAAAGGGATTTCGGGTCAAGATGAGAAATTGAGGTAGATTATGTTAGATGTATGTTTGTTAGGAACAGGAGGAATGATGCCCCTGCCGTACCGGTGGCTGACTGCGCTGATGGTACGGTATAACGGAAGCAGTACGCTGATCGACTGCGGGGAAGGCACGCAGATCGCGATCAAGGAAAAAGGGTGGAGCTTTAAGCCGATCGATGTGATCTGCTTCACCCATTATCACGGAGATCATATCAGCGGCCTTCCGGGGCTTCTGCTTACGATGGGAAATGCGGACCGGACAGAGCCCCTTACCCTGATCGGGCCGAAGGGACTTGAGCGTGTGGTAAATTCGCTTCGCGTGATCGCACCGGAGCTTCCTTTTTCAATCAAATATATAGAGATAAATGAGCCGTCCAGAACGTTGGAGCTTAACGGCTTCAGGTTAAAGGCGTTCCGTGTCAACCATAATGTGCCCTGCTACGGCTATACGATGGAGATCGACCGTGCGGGCAAATTTGATGTGGAACGTGCAAATGCCGCGGCAATTCCTCAGAAATATTGGGGATTGCTGCAAAAAGGGGAGAAGGTGGATACCGGGGATGCCGTCTATACGCCGGATATGGTGCTGGGACCGCCAAGGAAAGGGCTTAAGCTTACTTATTGTACAGATACCAGGCCCACGGATTCTATCAGAGACAATGCGAAGGGCTCGGATCTGTTTATCTGTGAGGGCATGTACGGGGAGAAGGACAAGCAGAAGAAGGCGAAGGAATATAAGCATATGACATTTTATGAGGCGGCGCAGCTTGCAAAGGAGGCAGAGGTCAAGGAAATGTGGCTTACACACTACAGTCCCTCTCTTGCAAAGCCGGAGGAATATATGGATGAGGTAAGAAAGATATTTCCGGGGGCGGTCGCGGCAAAGGACCGCCGTACGGCCGAGCTTGTATTTTCAGATTAAAGGGTTGTGGAGATTATGAGTAAGAACGAGAAGGATATATTGATTCTGGCAATTGAAAGCTCCTGCGATGAGACGGCGGCGGCCGTTGTAAAAAACGGAAGAGAGGTTCTTTCCAATATCATTTCCTCGCAGATCGCGCTTCATACCTTATACGGAGGCGTTGTGCCGGAGATTGCTTCAAGGAAGCATATAGAAAAGATCAATCAGGTGATAGAGGCGGCGCTTGATGAAGCCGGGGTAACACTTAACGAGGTTGACGCTGTCGGCGTCACCTACGGTCCGGGGCTTGTAGGCGCTCTTCTGGTAGGTGTTGCAGAGGCGAAGGCGATCGCCTATGCTGCCGGAAAGCCGCTGGTCGGCGTGCATCATATAGAAGGACACATAGCGGCAAATTTTATCGAGCATAAAGAGCTTGAGCCCCC
>CAQNVT010000010.1 GCA_948844705.1 uncultured Dorea sp. | reverse complement strand
GCTTGCCTGCCATCTTCACTCCTACGAGGCCGATGACCGACGAGCCTGCGTCCGACAGGTTATTGAAGGCATCCGCCATGACCGAGATGCTGCAGAGGAAATATCCTGTCAGCCACTTTGCGGCAAATAAAAGGACATTGCAAAAGATGCCTGTCACACTGGACAGCACGCCATATGCCGTCCGGACAGACACCTTCTCCACATCCTCATAATCCTTTATAAAATGCTTTACCAAAAATTCGGTCATAGCTGTCTCCCTAATGTATTACTTTTCTTTCTCTGCGGCTTTCTCAAATGTATGGTCTCCGAAGAAAAACCACCGGATCTTAAATTCTGACGACGCGGTAATCATCTCATATTCGTCTTCTTCGAGCGCTTCCTTAAGCTCTTCTTTTCCTTCCTCACTCACCACGGCGCAGGTAGTATCCATAAAGCAGAGATTCGGATACAGGACGCACCACCAGTTATGTCCCGATGCTTTTCCAAGCTCAATCCGAAGCGCTTCGTAGTTCCCCGGCGGAAATGTAATATCTCCGTACCGTTTCTCGGGGAAGTATGTGTCCGTAACCTCCGCACGGGCTTCGTAGGAGAACCCGTTTTCTCTGAGAATACGGCAGGCGACGGCCTCTAAATCTCCGAGATGGGCCGATACCCATGTTTTTGTCTGAGTGACGGTGCAGGCATCTTGTCCGTCGGCTTCCATGTGCGACTTCATATAGTCAAGAACTGCATCCCGGATCTCAAGCTTAACCTCCTGATCCTTTTCACTGTCGCTGTTGGCAAGAATGTGAAAGCGTAATACCTCCCGGGATAAATGCTCCTGGAGTTCCGCCGTCTTTTTATCCACAGCCTCTGCACGGCTGCGGATAATCATGCCTGTCAGGACAGCGCTTATACAAATTCCAATTATACCACATATGATATGCTTTTTTCTATCTTTTTTTCTTAAATTAGATGTTTCTGAATTAATCTCTTTTAAACTGATCTTTCCGTCCATTTCTATGTACCTCCTGTGCATTTTTATAGCTGCACAGAGTATGCACAAATACAGAACATCTTATACTTTATCGGATATTTTTTTCTGAATTTTTCTTTCCGGTGCGGATCCGGTCGCTGACGGTGGTGACCTGATTGTCAATATGCTCGCAGACGATTTTTACGGCCATTTCCTTCTCATGCCTCTTTATATGACGGATGATCTCCTCATGCTCCTCGATGAGCTGGCCGTATACGGCTGCATTCTTCAGATACTCGACACGATAGCGGTACATTTGCTCGCCCAGATTATTGAGAAGCTGCATCAGGCGCTGGTTATCCGCCGCCTGGTAAATGACATCGTGAAATCTTACATCCGCCTGTGCGATCTCTGTAACGTCCTCGCTTTTCAGTGCTTTACGAAATCCCTCCGCCGCCTCCTCAAGCTCACCGAGCTGCTCCGGCGTGATCCGGTCGCAGGCAAGCTGCACGGACAATTCCTCCAGCGCCTTTCTTACCTCCAGTACGTCCCGAAGCCCCTTCTCCCTGATCTCGGCAACCTCCGCGCCTTTTCTGGGGATCATGAGAACAAGACCCTCCAGTTCCAGCTTACGTATCGCCTCCCGGATCGGCGTCCGGCTTACTCCCAGCTTATTGGCAAGCTGTATCTCCATCAGCCGTTCCCCGGGCTTTAATTCTCCCCGCAGTATCGCCTGCCTCAGTGTCTTAAATACAACATCCCGAAGGGGCAGATATTCGTCCATGCTGACATTAAAGTGTGGTTCCATCATTTATTTCCTCCTTGCGCGGTGCATGGTCGTCACATACACCTGCTTCGCCAGTTTCAGTTCCTTTATCCTGTCTGCCGCGGCCTTCGCGGTCTCACGGTCCCCGAAGAGCCCGAACACCGTAGGCCCGCTGCCGCTCATCATGGCATTTAGGGCGCCGCCTGCCTTCATGACTCTTTTTATCTCTTCGATAACCGGGTATTCCCGGATGGTTACATGCTCCAGGACATTTCCCATACAGGAGGCTATCTTCCCGATATCCTGTCCGTTCAGTCCCTCGATGATACCGTCTATGTCCGGATGGGCGCACCCGGGGAGGCTGTCGAATCTGTCATAAACGAGCTTCGTAGATACGTTGACCGGCGGTCTGGCCAGAAGCACATGACAGCGCGGACACTGTGCAAGGGGCGTAAGCTTCTCGCCGATCCCTTCCGCAAGAACCGTTCCGCGCATGATGCAGTAGGGGACGTCCGCGCCGAGCTTCACTCCTCTTTCCTGAAGCTCACTTTCCGAAAGCCCAAGCCCGAACATCCGGTTCATCCCGTAGAGCACCGCCGCCGCGTCAGCGCTGCCGCCCGCCATGCCCGCCGACACGGGGATCCTCTTATCCAGCGCGATATGAACCCCCTCTTCTATGCCGAATTCATCCGTCAGAAGCTTTGCAGCCTGATATGCAAGATTGCTCTCATTTACCGGCAGAAAAAACAGGTTCGCCTCCACGCTGATGCCGGGTTTCCGCCTCTTCGTGAGGGCAATCTGATCGTAGAGGTATACGGTCTGCATTACCATGCGCACATCATGGTAGCCGTTCTCCCTTTTCTCAAGTACATCCAGTCCCAGATTAATCTTTCCCATTGCCTTAAGCTCTAATCGTTCCATCTTTATCTCCCTGTATTTTGTACTCTGTATTTTGTATACAATATGCTTATAGTATACTCATATTTACTTTAAAAATCAAGTTACTTTTCACGGGGTGAGAAGATTTAAAAGAGCCGCTTGAAAATCAAGCGGCTCTGATGTATAATCTACTTAGAAAGGTTAAT
>CAQNVT010000009.1 GCA_948844705.1 uncultured Dorea sp. | reverse complement strand
TAAATCCGCATATCCAGGTTTTGCTTCTATAATCCAAAAAGATTTAAGTCTTACTGTCGGTATATAATCTATTCTTATGTTTTTTCCTGATAAATTCTCTGTGCTCCTCGCGCACCAGAAAATAGAGATAGGAATCTTTTACAAAATCTTCCGGCATTCCCCTGCCACCAATCTTAAAATTTACGAATCCCCTGTCAATATACGCCCCAATTTTTTCAGTGGAAAGAAAAGCGGGGCGCGCCATACATTCCTTAAAGGCTCGTTTTGTAAGGGTATTCGGGCATGGGAAGGTTGAGCGGACATCATACTCCAGCTGCATTTTTGATTGTTGTTCGTAATGTTCCAGCCGTTTCTGGCAATTTGGATAACATATTTCATTCACCAAAATTTCCAGGCGGTTAGCATATGGTTTTAATTTATCAAGAAAACTTTCCCTGTTGTTTAAATCGTAATCAAGAACCACCAACCTGTAATCCTTCCCAAGTTCAGAGATCAGTTCCTCAGTGTCCGTAATCCGCTTTACCTGAAAGTATGCCGGTTCGGAACGAAATGCCGGATACCTTGCCTGATATTTACGAGGAGACAGATGCTGCGATCAGGGAGGAGGACAAGGAAATCATAAATACGCCGGCGGTAAGCGCGCCCGAGGCCGCGGCCGTGCTTAAGGTGTATGCCTACGGTAACGGAGGATTACCGGAGCTTCTGGAGATTTCCGGCGAGGCAGACACATTTTCGACAGATATGCTGTCCTGTCCGAAAAGAGCAGGTAAGTTGTTTGACGGCTGGTATATAGATGCGGCATGTACGGTTCCGTTTTCGGAAGTGTTTTCGGAAGTCACCGGGAAAGCGGAATCAGTGGAGCTCTATGCAGGCTGGAGGGAATATCCGGGCTTTACGGCAGATGACCGCGGATATATTACAGGCTGTACCGGAACTGCGGATGCGGTCATAGAGGGCCTTTTGCGCATTCCGGATTATGAGGGCTGTACAGGTATTGAAAGCGGATCCTTTGACGGATTGGAGGACAGCATTACGGAAGTTTTTATCCCGGCCAATATCACATACATTGCGCCGGATGCATTTGACGGTTTAAGCAATCTGATGTACTTTGAGGTTTTGGAAGGGAATCCTGCGTATTACAGCGAATATGGTATTCTGTACTACAGCGACGGAACAGAAGCGGTGTATCCGGCGGGACGGAAAAAGTGCGTTCTCTCTGATTTAGGGGAATAAAAGCGTTGTTATTTTCCCAAAGGCAATATATAATGTACTAGATTATGAATTTTGGGAGGATATGAAGGGTCCGGCATGGAAATTAATCAGATTACAGAAAATAAACGGGACTATATGGACCTGCTTCTTATAGCAGACCCGCAGGAGGATATGATCGACCGGTATCTGGATGACGGAGAGCTGTTTGTCTTAAGTGAAAACGGAGACGTATTGACAGTATGTGTCGTGGTGCCTGCAGGCGGCGGTGCATGTGAGCTTAAGAATATTGCCACGGCTTATAAATATCAGAGACAGGGCTATGGAAAATACATGGTACGCTATATCTGCGAGCATTACAGCAGCCGGTACGAGACAATGTATGTGGGAACGGGAAACAGCAGAAAGACACTGGATTTTTATAAAGAATGCGGATTTATCAATTCACATATAGAGGCCAATTTTTTTACGGACAATTACAGGGAGCCGATCTATGAGGACGGGATAAGGCTTGTAGATATGATTTATCTGAAAAAACGTCTGGATACGGAAATTGATGTTAAAAGGGTCGTAGATCTGGCGCTTAGGGCAGGGAGCATACTGCTTAAAAACGGCGGAGAGATCTTCCGGGTGGAAGAGACCATCCAGCATATCTGCAGGCGCTTTCACGTGAATGCCGTGGAAATATTTACGCTGAGCCACGGTATTTTTATCAGTGCGGAGGAGGAATCGGGAGAAGCATATACAAGGGTGAAGCATATCCCTCTATCAGGCACGCATCTCGGAATCGTAGCCGAAGTAAACAACCTGTCACGGGAAATATCGGCAGGGCGGGTAGGAATTGACGAGGCATTTAACAAGCTTGAGGAAATCGAAAGCATGCCTCCGAAGCGAAGCTATTTTCAGGTGCTTGCTGCGGGGACTGGAAGCGGAACCTTTGCAATGCTTTTGGGGTCTGCGGCGGCAGAGAGCATTATCGCATTCGGTATAGGCTGTATCATTCAGATCTGGGTGCTTTTGGCAAAGAAGCTGAATCTGTCCAAGATCATTGTCAATATTACGGGCGGTGTGATCATGACAACGCTTGCGGCGTTTATCCTGCATTTTTTCGGGTCAGGGACACTTCGCCTGGAAGGGATGATCACGGGTGCGATCATGCCTCTGGTTCCGGGAATTGCCTTTGTAAATGCGATCCGGGATATTGCAGACAGTGATTTTCTGTCCGGAACGGTCCGGATGATCGATGCGCTGCTGGTGTTTGTATACATTGCCATAGGCGTCGGTTCGACGCTGGCAGTCTATAACAGTATGATCGGAGGGCTTGCACTGTGATAAGAGAACTGGTGGTAAATGTACTGTGTCCGTTTTTCGGGACAGTCGCTTATGTTGTGTTGTTTAATGTTCCGAGAAGATATTATTTAAGCTGCGGCATTACCGGGATCGTGGCGTGGCTTGTATATCTGTGGGCTTCGGGATTCGCATCGCCGGCTGCCGCCTCCTTTGTTGCCGTGATCGTAGCCGTGTTTCTGTCGCGCATGCTGGCGGTCCGTATGAAATGCCCGATCACGATATTTCTGCTGGCCGCGCTCCTTCCGCTCGTGCCCGGTGCAGGTATCTATTATACGGCCTATTATCTTGTGACCAATCAGCTGTCCATGGCGGCAGAGAGGGGGATCGGCGCCGTGAAGGTAGCCTTCGGGATCGTGGTCGGAATTGCATTTGTCGTATCGATTCCAAGAGAGGTGTTTCAGGTGCATTACTGGAGAGGAAAGAAACGCCGGAAAAGGTTGAAGGATTTGAATTAAGTATGCTATAATAGCAAAATACGAGATAAATTTTTGAAAAATATGAGGAGACAGACAATGAGTAAAGTAAGAACAAGATTCGCCCCGAGTCCGACAGGAAGAATGCATGTCGGCAATTTGAGAACGGCTCTCTATGCATATCTGATCGCAAAGCATGAGGGCGGGGATTTTATGCTTAGAATTGAGGATACGGATCAGGAGCGCTTTGTGGAAGGGGCGCTTGAGATCATTTATCATACGCTTGAGGAGACAGGTCTTATCCATGATGAGGGTCCGGATAAGGACGGAGGCGTCGGCCCCTATGTACAGAGCGAAAGGAATGCCTCCGGACTCTATCTTAAATATGCAAAGCAGCTGATCGAGCAGGGAAATGCTTATTACTGTTTCTGCGATAAGGAGCGGCTTGCGTCCTTAAAGAGCAGTGTTTCGGAGGACGGAGGAACAGAGATCGTAGTCTATGACAAGCATTGCCTCGGACTCAGTAAGGAGGAGGTTGAAGCGAATCTGGCGGCGGGAAAGCCCTATGTGATCCGGTTCAATATGCCGACGGAGGGAACGACTACTTTCAGGGACGATATCTACGGGGATATCACCGTGCCGAATGAAGAGCTGGAGGATCTGATCCTGATTAAATCCGACGGGTATCCGACTTATAATTTTGCGAATGTGATCGACGACCATCTGATGGGGATCACACATGTAGTGCGGGGGAACGAATATCTGTCCTCGGCGCCGAAATATAATAAGATTTATGAAGCTTTCGGGTGGGAGGTGCCGACCTATGTGCATTGTCCGCTTATCACGGATGAGAATCATAAGAAGTTAAGTAAGCGCTGCGGACATTCCTCCTACGAGGATCTGATTGCGCAGGGCTTTGTGACGGAGGCGGTAGTTAATTACGTGGCGCTTCTTGGCTGGTGTCCGTCCGGCAATCAGGAGATATTTTCGCTTGAGGAGCTTGTGCGGGAGTTCGATTACCGTCATATGAGCAAATCGCCGGCAGTGTTTGATATCGTAAAGCTTAAGTGGATGAACGGAGAATACTTAAAGGCGATGGACCCGGACAGGTTTTATGAGATGGCAGAGCCTTATATTAAGGAAGTAGTCACAAGGGACTGTGATTTTAAAAAGATAGCGGCTCTTGTGAAGACAAGAATAGAGGTATTTCCGGATATCCGGGAGCAGATCGATTTCTTTGAGGAGCTTCCGGAGTATGATACGGCAATGTACTGCCATAAGAAGATGAAGACAAATGAGGAGAAATCCCTGGAGGTCTTAAGAGACATCTGCCCTCTTCTTGAGGCGCAGGAGGATTTCAGCAATGATGCGCTGTTTTCAGTGCTGAAAGCATATGTAGACGAAAAGGGATATAAGACCGGATTTGTGATGTGGCCGGTGAGGACGGCAGTATCCGGCAGACAGAGCACGCCGGGAGGCGCTACGGAGATCATGGAGATCCTTGGAAAAGAGGAGTCCATAAGACGGATTCGTAAAGGAATCGAAAAGCTAAGTAAATAAGGGGAAGCAGATGAGTCTGAACGAAGCCCAGAAGAAGGCTGTTTCGCACGGAGAAGGACCGTGTCTGGTCCTTGCAGGTCCCGGTTCGGGAAAAACTCTTACGATTGCAAAGAGAATAGAGTATCTGATTAAAACGTATAAGGTAAGGCCGGAAGAAATTCTGGTCATTACCTTTACGAAGTATGCCGCAAAAGAGATGAAGGAACGCTTCAGAAGAGTGATGGGATCCGCCGGATATCCGGTAACCTTCGGCACCTTTCACGGGATATATTACGGTATCCTTAAATGGGTGTATGGGCTGAACGGGTCGAACCTCCTTCTGGAGGAGGAAAAATATAACCTGATCAAAGAGATCATGGCGCAGTTCCCATGGGAGGACAGATCCGAAGGAGCAGAGGAGAAAGAGTTCCTCAGAGAGCTTTCGGAGGAGATTGGAAATGTTAAAAACAACGGTTTTGATATAGAAAGCTACGAGTCGGATAAGTATGGAGCGCTGCGCTTCAGAGAGCTTTACCGCCGGTATGAGGAGGAGAAAAAGAAGCTTAACAGGATTGATTTTGAAGATATGCTTATTTTATGCCGGGATTTGTTCTTAAAGCGTCCGGATATTCTGAAAAAGTGGCAGCAGAAGTTTCGGTATATTCTGGTAGACGAGTTTCAGGATATTAATCAGATACAATATGACGTCATCCGCCTTCTGGCGGCTCCGGAGGACAATCTGTTTGTTGTGGGAGATGACGATCAGTCGGTTTATGGTTTCCGGGGCGCGAAGCCGGGGATCATGCATTCCTTTACGGAGGACTATCCTAAGGCCGAAAGGATCCTTCTTGATATCAATTACCGGTCTACCGCCCATATCGTAAACGGAGCTTCCCGTGTGATCTCGCATAACAGAGGCCGGTATGCAAAAAAGGTGCGTTCCCTTAAAGGGCCGGCGGAAACGGTACATATCCAGGAGACGAAGGATCCGCTGGAGGAGAGCCGGTATGTCGCGGCAAAGTACCGGGAATATACGGAACAGGGAGG
>CAQNVT010000008.1 GCA_948844705.1 uncultured Dorea sp. | reverse complement strand
TTAGTCGCAATTTCGCGGTTTCATATCCACACTGCACCGCAAATGGCGTATTTCCGTTGTTTTTCCTGGCGATTTATTTTTTGCCCTATCCGGCAGCCCTCTGTTTTCAAGCGATTCCAACAGCGAAATTAATTCTATTTTAATTTTTTAAGCCTCCAACATACTGGTTCATCTCTCCCGCCAAATATAACGGGATATTCACCAGCCATCCCTGCTCCCTGTAGTCCGACATAGACATCCTCACCGCACCTTCCGAATGATACTTTTCACAAAAAAGACGAAGACTTTTCGCCTGTAAATTTTCTTCTGCCTTCACTTCAACAGGTACAATCGTTTCTTCATTTTGTACAAGAAAATCAATTTCCGCTGTCGCCGTATCCGATGACCAGTAAAATATATCATTTTCAGGCTTATTTACCATCTGCTGCAACACATACTGCTCTGTAAGTGCACCTTTAAATTCCTCAAACATACGGTTCCCTTCGAGAATCATCCTTGCGCTTAACCCCGTCATCGCACCAAGTAATCCGATATCTACAATAAATAATTTAAATGCACGAAAATCCTGATATGCCCTAAGGGGAAAATCAGGCTTCGCCGCACGGTTAACTTTATAAACCAATCCACAATCAATAAGCCATGTGATTGCCACCTCATACTCCCGTGCTCTCGCACCTTCCCGAACCAGCCCATATATAAATTTTTTATTTTCCTTTGCAAGCTGCGTGGGAATCGAATTCCACAGCATCCGTATTCTTGTAACAATTTCTGCCGGAGCATGTTTCGAAAAATCATTTTCATACGCGCCAAGCAGCCTGTTCTGCACAGAACGAACCTTTTTAAAATCCTTTGATTTCAAATATGTTATAACTGCCTCCGGCATCCCGCCCACATAATAATAAATTTTCAAATAATCAATATATTTATTTTTAAAATTTGTAATCATGCGTGTATCACCGGATTCCAGAAGCTCCGCCAGCGGCTCCTCTTCACAGGCAGACAGAAACTCCCAAAAATCCAAAGGATAAAGATCTAAAAATTCCACCTTTCCTACCGGAAATGAAGTTCCCTCATGCAATGCCACACCTAAAAGCGAACCGGCTGCCACTATATGATATTCCGGGGCATTCTCACAAAAATATTTCAGAGACTTTAATGCTCTCGGTATCTCCTGCACCTCATCAAATATAATTAATGTATTTTCTGGATCAATCTTAAATCCGGCTTCTATTTCCAGTGCGGAAATAATTCGCCCGGTATCAAACGCATCCCGGAACACATCCTGCATTACTTCATTTTCATCCATGGAAATATAAGCACATTTTTCATAACAGGTACGTCCAAATTCCTTCATCAGCCATGTTTTTCCAACCTGCCTTGCTCCCCGGATAATCATTGGCTTCCTTGATTCATCCCTCTTCCAGTTCTCCAGATCCTTTATAAGCTTCCGATACATCCGTTTCACCTCCAGCATACAAATTACATATCTATAGTAAACGACAAATAAATTTGCCGTTCACTATAATTATACTTAATTATATGTCGTATTTCAATATAATATACACATTTTCCCCAGGACTTTTCACTACATCTCGCACATTTTCCTCAGGACTTTTCACCGTATCTCACACATTTTCCTCAGGACTTTCACAGCATATACAACAGTGCATTGCAGATACAGGCCGCAATATTGCTTCCTCCTTTTCTCCCCTTTGCCACGATATACGGCGTATCGGAAAGAGACAGGATCAGCTCCTTTGACTGCACTACATTCACGAAGCCTACCGGAACTCCGATAATAAGCTCCGGCCTGATCCGTTCCTCCCGGATCAGCTCGTACAGCCGTATAAGCGCCGTCGGTGCATTTCCGACAGCAAAGATCAGCCTTTCCTTAAGGCCGCATGCCTTATCCATGCTGGCCACGGCTCTTGTAGTTCCGTTTTTCTTTGCCTCTCTGGCCACGTCCTCATCAGACATAAAGCAGTACACCTTCCCGCCGAATCGTTCCAGGCAGCCTCGATTGATACCGGAGCGCCCCATCTGGGTATCCGTTACGATCGAAGCGCCGTTTCGGATCGCATCCAGCGCCTTTTCCACCGCGCGCTCTGAAAATGCAAGATTTCCTGCATAATCAAAATCTGCGCTCGTATGAATACATCTTTTGATAATCGGGGCCTGCTCCTTCGGAAGATCGATTCCCCGCCTTTTAAGCTCCTCCGTAATGATCTCAAAGCTTCTCTTTTCTATCTCTTCCGGAGCCGTATTCTCTATTTCCACATGATTGATCCTGATGCCGTCCATCTATTCTTTCCTCTCCTATTATCTCGTAAATCATTTCCATATCCAGATGCTCCCGCAGTGCATCGGCAAGAATATCATACTGCTTTTCTTTAAAGCTTTTAAGATTCACGCCGCCGAGCTTTTCAGACGCTATCCCTTTCTTTTCGGCCAATGCCTTAAGCACCGCGCGCGAAATATCCTCTCTGTCAAAAATGCCGTGAACATAAGTCCCGCAGACATTTCCCGCACATACGCCGTCGCAAAAGCTTCTGCCTGTCACCAGATCCCGCAGCATACTCATGTTTTCCTTCTTTACCGACGTCTCACCCATGTGTATCTCATAGCCCTGAAACTTTGCTCCGGAAAGCTCTGCAAATATGCCCTCCATATGCCGAAAGGTCCCCGTGACCTGAGTTCTCGCCTTTTCCCCGGTAAATACGGTTTCAACCGGAAGCAGGCCCATACCCCTGAGCTCTGCCGCCTGTCCGTCTCCCTCGACGCCCTCCGGGTCCTTAAGCACCTCGCCCAGCATCTGGTAGCCTCCGCAGATTCCCCAGACGGCGGTGCCCTTTGACGCTGCTTTAAGAACAGATGCCTCCAGCCCGTTCTGCCGCATCCAGCGAAGGTCCCCGATCGTATTTTTCGTTCCCGGAAGAAGGATCATATCCGGCTCTGCCAGCTCCGATACATTTCTTACATACCTGAGGCTTACTCCCTCTATATTTTCAAACACAAGGAAATCCGTAAAATTAGAGATCCTCGGTGTACGGATAACCGCAAGATCGATCAGCGCGGCCTCATCCCGTGTATGCTTTTCGAATCTCTCCGACAGACTGTCCTCATCCTCGATCTCGATCTCAAGGAACGGCGTAACACCTGTCACCGGAATCCCGCTCCGTTCTTCCAGCATTGCAATGCCCGGATCAAGAATCGTCTTATCTCCCCGGAACTTATTGATAATAAGCCCCTTCACCCGGGAGCGCTCGTCCTCCTCAAGAAGCATGAGCGTTCCGAGAAGCTGCGCAAACACGCCGCCCCGGTCGAGAATGTCCACAATGGGCGCGCCCATGGTGACGCTGTCCCCTGCCTCTACATACAGCTTCTCCACCACGCCGGACACCGTCGCCTTGACCTGCTGGTTCTTCAGCAGGTTGTCATAGGAAAGCTGGGCATTTTTCAGGTTCAGCT
>CAQNVT010000007.1 GCA_948844705.1 uncultured Dorea sp. | reverse complement strand
CCGCCGCCACCGAAACGCCCGCCGAAAATGTCTCCGAACTGCGCGAAGATATCCTCCATGCTGAAGCCACCCGCTCCGAAACCGCCAAAACCACCATAGCTGCCGCCTCCGCCGATCTCACTCTCTACCCTGTATGCAATGTTCCAGAATACATCCTTCAATACACCTGCCATACCGAAAGCGACCAATACTATAAGAATGATAACCATTCTCTTTACACGGTGCCGTCCTGAGGTATCCTCCCATGAGTTCCGCGGCTGCCTGTACTTTTTTTGCGTTTCATTTCTTACAGGGCGGGCATAGCTTTCCGGCTTATCATGTACATGTGTCAGCGGCTGCCCGTCGCAGCTGCTCTGATTGATCTTATAATTTCTATCTGACTTGCTGTTATCAAGTCCGCACTCCGTACAAATATTATTCCTGTCAAGATCTCCTCCGCACAGTGAACATTTTCTTCCCAGCATACATATATCCTCTCTATCTCCTTCTATTTTCTTATACCCATCCGGGCATCCCGTAATGCATACCCTTCGGGCAGGCGGACACTTCGTGTCCGTTAAGGTATGGTATCAAAAAGGCGTGCCCTCCGGCCGGACCGTCTATGGCTCCAGCCTGCTAAGATCTCTCGGGAACAATGTCGTCTCCCTGACATTATCCTCGCCGACAAGCTTCATTGTAAGGCGCTCAAGCCCGATCCCCAGGCCTCCGTGAGGCGGCATGCCATGCTTAAAGGTGTTAAGATACTGCTCCATGCCGTCAGTCTCCATCCCTCTTGCCGCAATTTTTTCCATGAGCATCTGATAATCGTGGATCCTCTGCCCGCCGGTCGTGATCTCCATTCCCCGGAATAACAGGTCAAAGCTCAAGGTATACCTTGTATCCTCCGGATCGTCCATCGCATAAAACGGGCGCTTTTTCGACGGATAATGGGTCACAAACACGAAATCACTGTCCCATTCCTCCTTCGCATAACGGCTTATAAGCTGCTCCTCCTCCGGCTCCAGGTCAAAGGGATTTCTCATTCTGTGTCCATATTTTTCGGATACTTTTTCCTTGATCTCGCTGAAATGCACCGCAGGGATCTGATCTGCCTCAGGAAGCGTAATATCCAGGATCTGAAGCTCCTTTTTATATTCCTTCTCAAGAAGCTTCATGGCATATTGAAGATAGCCTGTCTCCATTGCCATAACATCCTCAAAGCCGTCAATATACCCCATCTCAAGATCAAGACTCGTATATTCATTCAGATGACGCTTCGTATTATGCTTTTCCGCGCGGAACACCGGCGCCGTCTCAAACACCCTGTCGAATACTCCGACCATCATCTGCTTGTAAAACTGCGGGCTCTGGGCCAGCACTGCCGGGCGGTGGAAATATTCAAGCTTAAATATATTTGCTCCTCCCTCTGCTCCCTTTGCTCCAATCTTCGGAGTATGGATCTCCGTAAAACCTTCCCCGTACAGAAAGTCACGGAACGCCCGGGTAAGCCCCTCCTGTATCCGGAATTTGGCACGCTCTCTCAGGTTACGAAGAGAAATCGAACGATAGTTAAGCTTCGCCTCCAGAGAGGTATTAAGCTTCCACTTGGAAACAGGGAGCGGCATCATATCCTCGCCCGGCATACTTAAGATCTTAACCTTCTTCATCTGGATCTCGATGTGATTCGGCGCCTTCTCATTTTCCATAAGAATTCCTTCTACTTCTATTGTAGACGCTTCCTTCATATCTTTCAATTTAATATTTATGCTTCCTTTTTCATATACGCATTGAAGCAGCCCTTCCCGTTTGCGGAGGATTACAAATGCCACCGTACCCATATCACGGATCGTGTGAACGGCGCCGTTTACCTTCACGCACAGGCCTGTTTCTGCCGTTTCGAGCAATTCGCTGATTTCCAGAGCTTCTTTTTCTTTTACACCTGTTAAAAATTCCATCTCTCTCTGCCTCCTTATTGTTTCAGATTTTTGCATTCCCCGGAGGGTTTTATGATATGGGAAAACAAGGTTTTCTATATCATAAAAAGTCCCGAAATACAGTTATTGTATTCCGGGACGGATATATCTTTTCATATTAAAATCCGCGGTACCACCCGCATTGAGCTCGCCTTTGAACTCATCTCTTACACTTAACGCGTGCTCACGTACCGGCCTACTTAGGTTCAACCGATATGCTCCGGAGTGTTCCCTGTTGTTCTTATTCCTCAAGCGGCGCTCTCAGTCGGTGACGCCTCATTCCTGTCAAGTTCCAAAGAACAGAGTCTCCTTCATTGCTTTATCTTTCTAAATTGTTTTTTATGTTAGCACAGATAAAACGAAATTGCAAGGGGAAAATTATTTGAATCAATTTCGCTGTAAGCGATTTTTATAAATTATCAGGGATTTTGTGCCGACTTTAACATCACATGGAACATCCTGCACAACAGTCCCTGCCGCAATCAGTCCCTGCCAT
>CAQNVT010000006.1 GCA_948844705.1 uncultured Dorea sp. | reverse complement strand
TATTTTGCGCTTTTTTACCGGATGTGAGTAGCTGGTAATGGAGAAAAACTGTAAAGGAGGCCGTCAGGCCGGATCTTGGGAGGATTGACGGCAGGTTCATAATAAATGACAATTGGGAAATGCTTCATGAAACAACCCTGAGAGATTGGTCAAAACCCTTTATTTTTGTGCGATTTTAAAGTATAATGTATGTATATATTTTACAGAAATCAAGGGGAACAAAGAAATGGGAAAAAAGAAAAAGGCATATGAAGTAGGCGAGCTTGACGGATATTTATTCGGTCAGGGAAATCATTATGAGATCTATAAGAAATTAGGTTCTCATATGGTTACAGACGGTAAGAGAGAAGGTGTATATTTTGCGGTATGGGCGCCGAACGCAAGAAGTGTGTCGGTGGTAGGGGATTTTAATGAGTGGGATATGCATGCCAACCCGATGGCGCGGGAGGAGACGATAGGTATCTATACCTGCTTTATCCCGAACGTGCAAAAATACGATATGTATAAGTATTGTATAGAAACTCCTTCCGGTCAATTTATTTTTAAGGCTGATCCATATGCGAATCATGCGGAGAGACGTCCGGGGACGGCGTCTAAGGTGGTAGATATCGACCATTTAAAATGGACGGACAAGGCGTGGATGGATAACAGGAAGACGTGGGTTCATACGGCAGAACCGATATCTGTCTACGAGGTTCACATCGGTTCGTGGATGAGGCATCCCGGGCGGGAGGACGAGGGCTTCTATACGTACCGGGAATTTGCAAAAGAAATTGTAAAATACGTGAAGGATATGGGATATACGCACGTGGAGCTTATGGGTATTGCAGAGCATCCGTTTGACGGATCGTGGGGTTACCAGGTGACGGGGTATTTTGCACCGACAAGCCGTTACGGGACTCCGGAGGATTTCGCGTGGATGGTCAATTATCTTCATCGGAACAGGATTGGTGTTATTCTTGACTGGGTGCCGGCTCATTTTCCGCGGGATGCCCATGGACTGGCTGACTTCGACGGAACGCCGACCTATGAGTATGCAGATCCGAGAAAGGGCGAGCATCCTGACTGGGGAACGAAGATTTTTGATCTGGGCAAAAATGAGGTGCGTAATTTCCTGATCTCGAACGCGCTGTTTTGGGTAGAGCATTTCCATGTGGACGGGCTCCGGGTGGATGCGGTTGCGTCAATGCTTTACCTTGATTACGGAAAACAGGACGGACAGTGGGTTGCGAATAAATACGGCGGAAATGAGAATCTTGAGGCGGTTGATTTCTTTAAGCATCTGAATTCTGTTCTGCTTGGAAGGAACCCGGGGGCGATGATGATTGCCGAGGAATCAACGGCGTGGCCGAAGATCACCGGAAGCGTGGAGGATAACGGGCTCGGCTTCAGTCTGAAATGGAACATGGGCTGGATGCATGATTTTACAGAGTATATGAAGCTGGATCCGTATTTCAGAAAAGACAATCATAATGCAATGACCTTTGCCATGAGCTATGCGTACAGTGAGAACTATATTCTTGTGCTGTCTCATGACGAGGTGGTCCATCTGAAATGCTCGATGCTCAACAAGATGCCGGGTCTTGGATTTGACAAATTCGCAAATCTGAAGGCCGGATATGCCTTTATGATGGGACATGCAGGCAAGAAGCTTCTTTTTATGGGACAGGAATTTGCCCAGCTTCGTGAGTGGAGCGAGGAGCGCGAGCTTGACTGGTATCTCCTTAAGGAGCCGGAGCATCAGGCGATCCAGAACTGGATGAGGGATCTGCTTCATATGTATAAGAAGAATAAGGCTCTCTATGAGATGGATCAGTCCTGGGAGGGCTTTGAGTGGATTAATGCGGATGACGCTTACAGAAGTGTTTACAGCTTTATGCGGCATTCTAAAGATAAGAAGAAAAATCTGCTGTTTGTAATTAATTTCACTCCGATGGAATGGACGGATTATCGTGTGGGTGTTCCGAGGAAGAAGCAGTATAAGCTGATCCTTAACAGCGACGATGTGCAGTACGGAGGCAAAGGGGAGGAGAGACCGGTTATATACAGGGCACAGAAGAGGGAGTGCGACGGAAGGCCGTTCTCCTTTGCGTACAGGCTGCCGGCTTATGGGGTGGCGGTTTTTGAGTTTTAAAGGGGAAGGACGCTCCCGTGCGGGCAGCTTCCAGTCAGTCTGACTGGGAGCTGCCCGCACGGGAGCTGTGGTCCGGGTGAGAATGAGTTTGTTAAGTTATGCGGAAGAGGTTCTGTATTCTTTTTTCTAAGATATTTTGGTCTATGATGCCTTGCAGTACTCCGATAATTTTCTTTTCTTTGAAAAGTATGAAGGTGGGGATGATGTCTGCCTCGTATTTGGCGGCGAGGCCGGGGGACTCGTCGATGTTGGTTTCGCAAAATTTTATGCGGCCGAGGTATTTTTTTTCTATATCTTCTATGATGGGCTTCATCATGGCGCATTTTCCGCACCAGGAGGCGTAGAACATGACGATGACAGGGAGATGGCCCTTAGTGGTTTCGGGTTCAAAGTTTTTGTCTGTCAGGTGAAGCATGCTGATCAACCTTTCTTTTTTATTTCCGGCAGCCGGTATCCGGGTTCAGAATATGATATACTTCGCAGAAGCTCCTTCTGAAACATGCTATATGTTTAGAAAGAGTCCGTTTGTGATAGGTAAAGGCACATATTTTTTGTCTTAAGGAAACCTTGTGTTTTCTGCCCATTACAGCCTCCGGAATAGTTTTTCTCACTATTATTATATGCAGGAGTCCGCTTCTGATTGTCTTTTTGCGATCAACTTGCAGATCGGGTTGTTCATGGAAGAAAATTTTTCCTCGTATTCCGTCATAATGTTTCCGGCGTTCATGGCCGCGTCGCGGTGCAGATCGCGGGTGAGGGCGGTGATTTTCCATGTGTCGGAGGTATTAAGAACCCCTTCGGAATAATCAAAAAGGCTCAGGTTATCGGTTTTAAATTCTATCTGTCCGGAGGGCTTAAGGATGCGGTCGTATCTTGCAAGATATTCCGGGGAGGTGAGTCTCCTTCCGGCGTGTCTTGCCTTGGGCCACGGGTCGGAAAAATTCAGATAGATGCGTTCGATCTCCTGCGGGGCAAAGACGGTGTCTATATCGGCGGCATCCATACAGATGAAGCGGAGATTTTTTATATCCCTGCCGGAGGCGTCTGAAGAAGCGGAAAGTTTTTCGACCGCCCGGAGAAGGACGCTTGAATAGCGCTCAATGCCGATATAGCTGATTTCGGGGTTCTGCTCTGCCAGCGCAAGGAGAAACTGCCCCTTTCCCATACCGATCTCTATATGTATGGGGTTCGTGCTGCAGAAAACTTCATCCGCCCATTTTCCTCTGTGCCTGGCTTCATTTTTTATGACATAGACGCTTTCTTTTAAGACCCCGTCGGCACGGGGAATATTTCTTAATCTCATAGTGTTTTCTCCCGGTGTTTTTTTATAAGTTTACCCTTTTATAGACGGAAAGTCAAACCGCGTCAAAACGTAAGAAAAGTTGCACTTTTTTGCGATAAGGCCATGCGGTTTTTTTGGTGATTTTTACTCTGGAAATTTGAGAAAAAAGTAGTATTATTATAGATGCTATATTTATGCTATTAAAATAAGTAGAAATGGGGGCGGCGTATGGATTCTGTTATTGATAAGCTCGCGGAGATAGAAGAGGCTGCGGAAGCGATCGTCAGGCATGCACATGAGCAAAAAGCCGAGATTGCCAGAGAGCTTCAGAAGGAGCGGGATGATTTTGACAGTGAGACGGAGGCTAAGACCCAGCAGAAGGTGTCAGAGATCCGTCGGAAAAATGAAGAAAAGATGGAGAAGCTGCTTAGAGAGCAGCGGGAGAAAAACAGCTCTGCAATTGAAAATCTGAAAAAGGATTTTGAAGAAAATCACGAGGCGTATGCCGAGGAGATATTAAAAAACATTATTGAGGTGTAAAATATGGGAAACCTTATGTTATATAGTGGGATTGTCACGAAGATCCGCGCGATGCAGTCAAAGCTTCTTACGCAGCAGGATTTTGAGGACATCGCCGGACTTAAGAGTGTCCCGGAGGCAATCGAATACCTGAAGGGAAAGCCGGCGTATTCGCAATATATTAACGAGATGGATGCTTCATTATATCACAGAGGAAGCGTTGAGAAGGTGTTGTACCAGTCGCTGTTTGATGATTATTCGAGAATATTCCGTTTTGCGGGGATAAAACAGAAAAAATTCCTGAGGCTTTACTGGAAACGCTATGAGGTGGATCTGATCAATTATTGCCTGAGGATCGTGTTTAATCATTATTCGGCACCCTTTGACCTTGAGTACAAGAAAAGGTTTTTTGACAGATATTCGGATATCTCGATCGACAGGCTCATTACCTCCGGGAATATAGCCGAGCTGGTGGATAACCTGAAGGGGACGGAATATTATGAAGCGCTGAGCAGAATCTGTGATTCGGAGGCGGCGACGCTGTTTGACTATGACCTGGTGCTGGATCTTTATTATTTTTCCGTCATGTGGAAGAAGGAGCGGAAGCTTCTTGAGGGTCAGGAACGAGATATGTTCTTAAAGGATTTCGGAACAAAGATCGACCTTCTCAATATACAGTGGATTTACAGAGCGAAGAAATATTATCATATGCTGGCGCCGGATATCTATGCACTTACGATTCCCTACCATTACAGGCTTACGGTAGAGGATTTTAAGGCGCTGGTGGAGGCTCCGACACTGGAGGAATTCGAGCGTAAGATCAAGCATACCTATTATATTAAGCGTTATCGGCTTGAGGATTCGAGGAGCCTTGAGCAGAAGTACAGAGACATATTGAAGCATCTGTATCTGATCGACAGGCGTAAGGATCCATATTCTATCGCTACGATAAATGCATATTTGTTTTTAAAGGAAGACGAAATAAATAAACTAACGACAGCTCTCGAATGTATCCGTTATGGTTTGTCGAAGGGAGATACGTTAGGATACTTAGGAGGTGTTGCAAAGTGATTGTAAAGATGAAATTCTTAAGCATCAGCGGTCCGAGAACCGACATTGACCGCGTGTGCGAGGTTTATCTTTCAAAGTATGAGATGCAGCTTGAGAATGCGGTTACAGAGCTTAAGACTACCGATAACCTTCTGCCGTTCGTGGAGGTAAACCCGTACAAGGATCCTCTTGCCAAGGCGGAGCAGTTTGCAGGGCTTTTGCCGGATAAGGAGTTTCATGCCGATCTCAGTATAGGAAAGGATGAGATACTTGCACTGATACGGGATATCAACCACGATTATCTGGAGCTTCTTGAGAAGAAGGAGCTTCTCAAGAAGAAGAAGGAGGAGCTGACTGAGAGGGAGAATCTTCTGGAGCCCTTCAGACCACTCGAGCTGGATATCGGCAAGGTTATGAAATACCAGTACATGCAGGTGCGGTTCGGAAGGATCGGTATAGATTATTACCGGAGACTTGAGAAGTATCTGTTCGGAGATCTGAATGCGGTGTTTCTTGAGGGAACAAGAAATGAGCATTATGTTTACGGGTGTTACATCGCGGCAAATGCCGATATCAGTAAAGCGGATTCCGTATTCAATTCGCTTCATTTTGAGAGGGTATCTCTCGACGGCGTATATATGGGAACACCGGACGCGGCGTGTGATAATCTCATTCAGGATATTGAAAATACGCAGAAACAGATGGATGATGTAGATAAGGAGATCGAAGATCTTGTGAACGGCCATGCCTCTGCGCTCCTGGGAGCGAGAAAGCTTTTGGAAAGGATGTCGGCAAACTTTGATGTAAGAAAGAAGGCGGCACGGATTGAGGAGGAGCAGTCAGAGTCCTATATCCTGTGCGGCTGGATGGGAGAAGAGGATGTCGAGGCATTCATGCGGGATGTGGAAAAGGATGATAAAGTATTTGTTATGGTAGAGGAAAACCGTGAAAAATATTTTGGCAATCCTCCGACGAAGCTTAAAAATCCGAAATTTTTCAAGCCCTTTGAGATGTTTATCCAGATGTACGGACTGCCGGCGCACAATGAGCTGGATCCGACCATGTTTGTGGCTCTTACGTATACGTTTATCTTCGGAGCTATGTTCGGGGATGTAGGCCAGGGCCTGTGCCTGTTTGTTTTAGGAGGTCTTTTGTATCTTACGAAAAAGATGAATCTTGCGGGGATCATTTCGGTTGCCGGTCTGTTTTCCGCATTTTTCGGATTTATGTTCGGAAGTGTATTCGGGTTTGAAGATATCATAGAAGCAAGGTGGCTGAGACCTGCAGAGGCCATGATGAAGCTGCCGTTTATCGGACAACTCAATACGGTGTTTGTCATTGCAGTTGCTTTTGGTATGGCGCTGAACCTTCTGGTTATGGTATTTAATATATTAAATGCGGCAAAGGCTCATGATCTGGAGAATATGCTGTTTTCCCATAACGGGCTTGCAGGATTTGTATTTTACGGATTCCTGGTGCTTACGATCGTGCTGTATATGATGGGGCATACAACTCCGGGAAATATATTCCTTATTTTGTTCCTCGGAGGACCGGTGCTTTGCTTTATCTTCAAGGAACCGCTTGGCAATCTGGTTCAGAAGCGGAAAAAGAAGATGGAGGAGAGCAAGGGAATGTTCATTGTGCAGGCATTCTTTGAATTGTTTGAGACGATGCTCAGTTATTTTTCAAATACAATATCATATATCAGGATCGGCGCCTTCGCAGTCAGCCATGCGGCGATGATGGAGGTCGTGCTGATGCTCTCGGGTGTTCCGCAGGGGCATACGAACTGGGCGGTAATCGTACTTGGAAATATTCTTGTGTGCGGGCTGGAGGGACTGATCGTAGGAATTCAGGTGCTCCGTCTGGAATATTATGAAATGTTCAGCCGTTTCTATAAGGGAAGCGGACGAGAATTTAAGCCGTTTAACAAACAGAATTAAATTATAGGATTTTATTTAAATACGAGGAGGAATAAGATTATGTCTTTAACAGTGAAATTATTATTAGTTGCAGCCCTGGTTTTAGGAATTATCATTCCGTTTGGTTACTATCTGATCGGAGAGAAGAATAAGAAGCGTGATAAAACGTCGGCAGCAGCGTATTCATGTTATATTTTTTCTCGCGGCATCCATAATCTGCGTATAACAGGCATGACCACATCATCGCCAGCACCCACAGCGTGCCGTATGCCGTTTTTATATCCACCAGAAACATCGACAGCCATACCCCCGACATGACCACTGCCCATGGCACAGAACAGTTGCGGAACGTCTGGATGACTTCTGTTGCAAAAAGACCATGACCATTAGAATTACGGCGCTTCTTCTCAGAAATCATACGCGTTTTCTTACCGCTCTCATAGCG
>CAQNVT010000005.1 GCA_948844705.1 uncultured Dorea sp. | reverse complement strand
TATGATTATGGCGTGCTTTTACCTGATGATTTTTCACATTTCACGAATCTGGAAGTAGTGCGCCTGATGTCCTGCGAGAAGTATCACGAGACCATGCGCAAGGCGGCGCTTTTCAATATTCTTTCGCTGGATATGGTGCTTGCGGAGGCGCAGGGCAATGAGATCGGTGCAAGAGTGTCCACGCAGCAGGACACACATGAGCAGCCGGAGGAGCGTCTTCTTAAAAAGGAGCTTACAGAGATCCTTGCGGAGGGGATCAGCTCCCTGAAGGAGAACGAGCAGCTTGTGATCTCTCTGTATTATATAGAGGAGCTGAATATGAGACAGATCGCGGATGTACTGTCGGTAAGCGAGCCGCGGGTTTCTCAGATTCATTCAAATGCAATCAGAAAATTGCGGAAGCATATGGAAAATTTTAACGAAGAAAGGGAGAGAAAAAATGTTTCAGGGATATTATGATTTGGCTTCTAATATGATAACACAGAACCGGAATATGAACGTGATCAGTAATAATATGGCGAATGTATCTACGCCCGGATACAAGGCCGATAAGCTGATCGAAAGTACCTTTCGGGAGGAAATGATCTATCGTTATGACCAGCAGGGCAAAACGGCGGTGGGAACGGTGTCGCGGATGAACATCGCAGATGAGCGTGTGACAAATTATGCCGAGGGCGGATTAAGAGAGACAGGCGGGGCGTTGGACGTAGGGCTTACAGGGAACGGATTCTTTGCAATCCAGACGAATAATAACGGCATCGTCTATACAAGAAACGGATCCTTTAATCTGGACAACGAGCGTTATCTTGTGCTTCCGGGAGTAGGGCGCGTGCTGGGAGAGGACGGGGCTCCGATTCAGCTTACCACCGACAAGGTCGGTATCGATAAGCAGGGTAATATTACGACAGAGGACGGATATCAGACCTTCGGACGGCTGCAGGTCGTAGATTTTGAAAACTATGATCAGCTTACGAAGATCACTGCGGGAGTATTTGAGGCGGCAGGACAGCCGCAGGCGGCGGAGAACGCCAAAGTAAACCAGCGGTATACGGAGTATTCCAATGCCTCTATGGCGGAGGAGATGACCCGCATGATGAGCGGACAGCGTGTGCTTCAGGGATCTGCGCAGATCATTAAGATGTATGACCAGCTGATCGGTAAGATCGTAACGCTCGGATCCGCATCATAAGGATAAAGGGAGGAGATAAATTATGTATACGTCATTTTATACCGCCGCAAGGGGAGCGATGGAGGAACAGAAGAAGCTGGATGTCGTTGCAAATAACTTTGCAAATGTAAACAACTACGGTTACAAATCTAAAGCCGCCGTATTTTCGGATCTGATGTATTACAACCTGAATAATTACAGGGGCGACGATACTCCGATGAAATCGGGAGTCGGCATCGTAGTAGAAAAAACCGATACAAAGTTTGATCCCAGCGGATTTGTGCCGACGCAGGGAGATTATGACTATGCGATCGTGGAGGACGGCTTTTTTATGCTGAGAAGTCCGATCACAGGCGACATTACCTATACGAGAAACGGACATTTCAGCCTGTCCAAGCGCGGTACGGAATTCTATCTGGTAAATGACACCGGAAATTTTGTGCTGGATCAGAATCAGAATCCGATTCTGGTAACGGACGGAGAATTAGGCGGAGAGATCGGAGTATATGGGTTTGACGTTCTGGACGGAATGATGAGCATAGGCGACAATGAATTTACACCGGTGGAGAAAAACGGCGATCCGTATCTGATTCCGGGAGCAAAGATGGTTGACCATACACTGGAGATGTCCGGCGTGGATACGGCTGAAGAGATGACCCGTACGATTGAAGCTCAGAGGGCTTATTCCCTTGCGCTCCGGATGGTTACGACTTCAGACGAGATCATGGGTACGATCAATACATTAAGACAATAGTGAGGTGGAGTATGGCGATAAGCAGATATGAAGATATGAATGAGATGGAGAAGGACATTCTCAAAGAAATTGGAAGTATCGGCGGAGGCAATGCGGCGACGGCGTTATCAAGCCTTCTGAGCGCCAAGGTCAATATGCTGGTGCCAAGGGTAGAGATACTTGAGTTTAATGAAGCTCTGAATAAGCTCGGGGATCCGGAAGAGGTTGTCGCTGCCGTAATGGTTGAGATGACCGGAGAGGTAGAGGGAATTATGTTGTTTACCGCGCCGGGGGAGTTCACGGATGAGGTGGTGTTCCGGATGCTCGGTAAAGCAAAGGTTTCTCTTATGGAGCTTGATGAGATTGATATCTCCGTACTTACAGAAATCGGAAATATTGTAATTTCTTCATACATTAACGCGCTGTCTGCTCTTACAGGAGTGGCGGTTGAGCTGTCAGTCCCGCAGCTTGCGGTTAATATGCTGGGTGGGATCATGAGTCTTCCTATGGCAATGATGGGACAGCATTCAGACAGAATTATGATGGTAACAGGAGAGTTTGATATCGACGGGAAAGCTCTAAAGAGCGGAATGCTGCTTCTGCCTGATGTAAAATCATTAAATATTCTTATGAAAAAGCTGGGAGTTGATTCGTAATGGCCAAAAAAATATCGGTCGGTATTGCAGATATGAAAATAGCAAGGCAGGAGGGCGAACTGATTACTTACGCCTTGGGTTCGTGCATCGGGGTCGCGTTTTATGATCCGATGATCAAGCTGGGAGCATTGCTTCACATCATGCTTCCGGAAAAGAATATGACGGACAGTAACGTATTCAAATATGCAGACTCCGGAGTCAGGGAAACGCTCAGAAAGCTGCAGGCTTTCGGAGCGACGAAGGGAAGACTGGTATGTAAGATCGCGGGCGGCGCAAAGATGTTTGAGATGAAAGGCCCGGGAGGACTGGGGAATATCGGTGAGCGCAACGCTCAGAATGTAAAACGGGTATTGATGGCAGAGGGCTTGCGGGTATCGAGCGAGGATACAGGCGCAAATTATGCCAGGACAATGTCGCTTGATGTGGCGACGGGTAAAGTATATATTCGTTCGGCAGGAAGGCCGGAGCGGATGCTCTGAGGATAAAAGAGCTTATGTTCAGACCGGATTATGCCGATAAAAATATATAGAACGTAAAGGAGAAAGTGGTTATGGCTGATACAGAGATTTTATTGGAATCGGGAACAAATGAGATTGAGATTATGCAGTTTACTATTTTTGGAGAGCTGTATGGAATCAATGTGGCAAAGGTACGGGAAATTATGATGGCGGATAAAGTAAAGCCAATACCGCATTCTCACAGCGCGGTTGAAGGAATCTTTAAGCCGCGTGAAACTCTTCTGACCGTAATTAATCTGCCGAAATATCTTACGGGAGAGAGCCGTGAGGAGATGGAACGCGACCTGTTCATTGTCACAAACTTTAATAAGATGAATATTGCGTTCCGGGTACATACCGTAGTGGGAATCAGCAGGATATCCTGGGAGGATATCCAGAAGCCGGATAAGACGCTTACCAGCAGCGGCGACGACGGAGTGGCGACCGGTATCGCCCAGTGCGGGGAAAATCTGGTTACGATTCTGGATTTTGAGAAGATCGTGGCGGAGATTGCGCCGGAGACGTCTATCCAGATCAATGAGGTAGAGAAGCTCGGCGACAGGTATGAAAGAACCGAAAAGATTATTCTGGCGGAGGATTCGATGCTTCTTACCAAGATGATCATGGATTCTCTTTTCAGAGCAGGGTATTCTAACATCATTAATTTCAATAACGGAAAGGAAGCGTGGGAATATCTTTCCGAGATCCGTGACGATGATGATTTTGACGATAAGGCGGCGCTTCTTATTACAGATATAGAGATGCCTGAGATGGACGGACACAGGCTTACAAAGCTTGTAAAAGAGGATGAAGTCATGAAGAGGCTTCCGGTTATCATCTTCTCTTCGCTGATCAATCAGGAGATGCGGCTCAAGGGCGAACTGCTTGGCGCCAACGAGCAGCTGTCCAAGCCGGAGATCGGGCGCCTCGTAATGGTTATGGATAGGCTTTTGGATGAGAAGGGAAGGAAAAGGTAAATGGATAATTGCGTAGTAAGACAGGCGATTAAAGATTTGAGGACAGATTCCATCGTCGGATATGAGCTTTTGATTCAGACAGATAAAGACAGCCTGTATAATCCAAGCACGGACAGCGTAGCGGCAAATGCGATGATATCATTTCTGTCAGAGAATTCAGAACAGATATTTAAGGAGAGGAAGACCTTTATGAGCTTCACTCCGACCCTGTTATTCAGAAATACACCTAAGATTTTTGATAAAGATAAGGTGGTAATTCAGATTGATGACAGTATCGTTGTGCATTCTCTTGCCGAGATCATAATCAGCAAGTATAAGGATGAAGGATATCATTTTGCAATCGATGATTTTCAGTTTACCCCGAAATATTTCAGTATGCTGGAATATGTAGACTACATCAAAGTTGACATTTCCAATAAGATGGATGAGACTCAGAAGCGCTCCGTCGCTAATGTGGTTGAGATGGCGCATGGCTTCCAGAAGGAGTTTATTGCCATGGGCGTAAATACCCAGGAGGTCTATAACTATGCAAAGGAGCTTGGCGTAGATTATGTTGAGGGCAATTATATTTCCACTACAACGATGACGAAGGCAAGCAAGATGGACTTCATGCAGGGAAACCTGTATCAGCTTATTATAGAGATTACGAAGGATGAGCCGGATATCGAGGAGCTGGAGATGATTGTAAGCAGGGACGCCTCTCTTACTTATGCGCTTCTTAAAATGGCAAATTCAGCATATTTTGCAGTACATCATGAGACTACGTCCGTCCGGCAGGCGATGGTCCGTGTGGGGATCAGCCAGCTTAAGCAGTGGATCTATCTGCTGAGTTTTGAGGAGAACGAAGACGCCTCATCGGAGGAGCTTTTAAAGACTTCGTTTATGAGGGCGAACTTTGCGTCCAGTCTTGTAAAAAGGCTTAAGAATTTTGTAATTAACAGTACGGACGCATATCTCTTAGGTATGTTTTCTACACTGGAGTATATGATCGACGCTCCGATGGAGGAGATCCTGGCGGAGATCCCGATCATAGATGAGGTAAAACAGGCGCTGATATCTCACGGCGGCAAGGCCGGAAGGCTGTATGACCTGATACTCTGTTATGAGCGTGCCGAGTGGAGTGAGATTAAAGTGATTGCGGACGAATTGGGAATTCACACCAGTGAGCTGGCGCAGATGTATATGGAGTGTGTAGAGGAAGTAAATGATATTTGGGAAAATGTCGTAGGAAACAGGGAGAACGCTTAAAGAATACAGTGTGACGGCAAAGGGGGCGCGAGAGTATGCCGGCAGGAATATCCGGGATAGGTTCCTATATGAATCATTATCAGTATTATGGCTCCATAAGGACTGCCAGAGTGTCAAATGCGATGCAGGTGCGGGCCGCACAGCGTGCAGGCGCCGCGGCGGGCGTCGGCCGCGTCAGCGTGTCCGGCCGTTCGGCGGATCCGGGAGCTCCGGTTGAGCCGGTAAGCCCGGTCGGAGCCGTAAGTACAAATGATACAAACGGTATCAGCAGGGCAATCCCGTTTTTAAGAAAGGGGATGGATCCGGCAGAGCTTTCAGTCCGCATGAGGATTCAGTACAGTGACGAGCTGCAGAAAGCAAAGGGCGAGGAAGAATGCCAGACGTGCAAACGGCGTAAGTATCAGGACGGTTCCAATGATCCGGGGGTTTCTTACAAGACGCCGACACACATCGCGCCGGAGCAGGCAGCATCGGCAGTGCGCGGGCATGAGATGGAACATGTTGTCCGTGAACAGGCAAAGGCAGAGCGGGAGGGCAGCAGAGTGATCAGCCAGTCAGTGACGGTGCATACGGCGATCTGCCCGGAATGCGGTACGGCTTATGTATCGGGCGGGACAACAAGAACAACGACAATGACAAATGAGAGAGGGGATAATACTTATGGGAAAGAGTATTAAAAGATCGGTTATGATACGGGTAGTCGCAGCCATTATTTCCATGGTTTTGTACAGCGTGCTGATTACCGTAAATATTTTTGCCATCAAGGATACGGAAAAGAACAGTGTTGAAACGAAGTCGCTGTTAGAAAGGATTCAGAGTGCGGAGGTGGCGCATTATAAATGGTCCTCCGGCCTTAGCAATGCGCTTTATGCCGGAAAGGAATTTACAGGCAGCATCGATCCTACGTCCTGTGTCCTCGGTCAGTGGCTTTACGGCGAGGAGAATACGGACGATTCGGTGATTCTGGAGCTGAGAGAGAAGATGGAACCGCTTCACAAGGAGCTTCATGAGTCTGCAAGCTATGTGCTGGATCTGTATAAAACTGATCCTCAGGGTGCGCAGGAGTATTACCAGAGCACGATCCAGGCTAATCTTACGACCCTGGTGGGATATATGGACGAGGTTGTGGCAGAGGTAGCGGTTCTGAATGAGGAATGTACGGCAAATATGCAGAGGACGATCCTTACGATGCAGATTATTTCCGGCGTCTGCTTCCTTCTGGTACTTATATGTATGGTGAGCATGATCATATATATACTTGGATATGTAATTAAGCCGATCATTAAGATTACAGAGGGAACTACTCCTCTTAAGGATGGAAAGCTGGAGCTGGAGATAGATTACAGCTCAAGAAACGAACTGGGGGTTCTGGCGGAGACGATCAAGGATTCCCTGCATCTGATCCATACGTATGTGGCGGATATCAACCGTATCATGGGACTTTTGTCACAAGGTAACTTTGCGGTTCATACGGAGAAGCCTTTTATCGGAGATTTTCAGTCTATCGAGGAGTCTATAGATACATTTACAAACAGGATTTCGGGAGCGTTTGCTAATATTAATCAGGCTGAGAAGCAGGTGAGCGGAAATGCGGAGCAGCTTTCAAGCAGCGCGCAGTCGCTGGCACAGGGAGCTACCGAGCAGGCAAGCGCGGTAGAAGAACTGTATGCGACATTGGATGAGCTTTCCAAGAATGCGTCGCAGAATGTAAAGGATGCGGCAGATGCTCAGGAAAATGCGCGTCTGACAGGTGAGCAGGTTACAATAAGCAGCGAACAGATGCAGCAGATGGTCGAGGCTATGGAGGATATTACGCATGCCTCCCAGGAGATCGGAAAGATTATTGCAACGATTGAAAATATTGCCTTCCAGACGAATATTCTGGCTCTTAATGCGGCTGTAGAGGCGGCGCGTGCGGGCGAGGCAGGCAAGGGCTTTGCGGTAGTATCCAGCGAGGTCAGAAGTCTTGCGTCACAGTCTGATCAGGCGGCAAAGGCTACGAAGGAGCTGATAGAGAATTCCGTTCATGCCGCAGAGAGAGGAAGTCAGATTGTCGGAGAGGTTTCCGAGACATTGAAGAAGACTCTTGATCTGGTAGTACGTTCTAACAGCACGATCGGTACGATCGCTCAGGCCGTACAGGGAGAAGCGGCTTCTATTTCACAGGTTACAGAGGGAATCAGCCAGATTTCCGAGGTTGTACAGACGAACTCGGCAAGCAGTCAGGAGTCGGCGGCGGTCAGCTCAGAGCTTAACGAGCAAGTGAAGATATTAAGAGACCAGACAAGTAAATTTAAGCTTAAATAGCAGGAAATGCAATATAAATGGTATAGCCGTCCGGCTATACCATTTTTTTAAAGATCAGGAGTAACTGTGAAGGTACTGAACAGTTACGATCAGGATAAATAAGGAGACGTTGATATGGCAGGCACATTATATTTATGCGCGACCCCGATAGGGAATCTGGAGGACATGACATTTCGGGCGGTCAGAGTGCTGAAAGAGGCCGATCTGATTGCTGCGGAGGATACCCGCAACAGTATCAGGCTTTTAAATCATTTTGAAATAAAGACACCGATGACGAGCTATCATGAGCATAATAAGATCGAAAAAGGGAAAAAACTTGTAAGCCGCCTTCTTTCAGGAGAAGATATTGCGCTGATCACGGATGCGGGCACTCCGGGGATTTCGGATCCGGGGGAGGAGCTTGTCAGGATGTGCCTGGATGCCGGGATTTCTGTGACGGCAGTGCCGGGGGCTGCGGCATGTATAACGGCGCTGACAATATCAGGGCTGTCTTCGAGAAGATTTGCATTTGAGGCATTTCTCCCGGCGGAGAAAAAGGAGCGTCAGGCGGTGCTTGAGGAGCTCAGGGAGGAGACGCGGACCATTGTACTGTATGAAGCGCCCCACAGGCTGGCAAAGACTCTCCGGCTGTTATATGAAGCGTTGGGAGGACGTAAGGTCCGGGTATGCCGTGAGCTTACGAAGAAGCATGAGACGGTATTTGCATCGACGCTTGAAGAGGCGGCCCTGTATTACGAAGAGCACGAGCCGAAGGGGGAATGTGTGCTGGTCGTAGAAGGGAAGAGCAGGAAAGAAGCCCAGGCGGAGGCGATCGCCTCCTGGGAGGCCATGAGCATTGCGGAGCATATGAGGTATTATGAGGAGAAGGGAATAAAAGGAAAAGAAGCGATGAAGTGTGTTGCAAAGGATCGCGGCATTGGGAAAAGGGAGGTTTACAGGGCTTTGCTTGATAAGGAATGATACGTTTTTACAGGAAATTGTTCAACTTGTATAAATTTATTTTGAAAGATTGTTCAACTTGGGTATACCCGAAAACGCTTTTTTTATATATACTCTTTATCAGGACGTGAAAACGTTGCGGAAAAAAATCAGTACATAATTAATTAGGAGGGAACTTAAAATGGCAAGTTTATCTTTAAAACACATTAATAAGAAATATCCTAACGGATTCGAAGCGGTTAAGGATTTTAATCTTGAGATTGAAGACAAGGAATTTATCATCTTCGTAGGACCTTCAGGATGCGGTAAATCTACGACACTCCGTATGGTTGCCGGTCTTGAAGATATTTCTTCGGGTGAATTATATATCGGTGACAAGCTGGTGAATGATGTTGAGCCTAAGGACAGAGATATCGCGATGGTATTCCAGAACTATGCTCTGTATCCGCATATGACAGTGTATGATAACATGGCGTTCGGTCTTAAGTTAAGAAAAGTACCGAAGGATGAGATCGATAAGATGGTTCGCGAGGCAGCAAGGATCCTTGACCTTGAAGCTCTGTTAGACCGTAAGCCGAAGGCTCTTTCCGGTGGTCAGAGACAGCGTGTTGCCATGGGACGTGCAATCGTTCGTAGCCCGAAGGTATTCCTTATGGATGAGCCTCTTTCAAACCTGGATGCTAAGCTTCGTGGACAGATGCGTGTTGAGATTTCCAGATTGCACCAGAGACTGGGCACAACGATCATTTACGTAACACATGACCAGACAGAGGCTATGACACTTGGTACAAGAATCGTAGTTATGAAGGACGGTGTTGTTCAGCAGGTAGATACACCTCAGACATTATATGATCATCCGTGCAACCTGTTCGTAGCAGGATTCATCGGATCACCGCAGATGAACTTTGTTGACGCTACATGCAAGGTGAAAGGAAATGATGTATACCTTGTAGCTGGTCCTTCAGAGATTAAGCTTTCCGCTGACAAGGCTAAGAAGCTTATCGAGGGTAAGTATGACGGAAAGACAGTTGTTCTTGGTATCCGTCCGGAGGATGTACATGACGAGCCTGAGTTCCTTGCTAAGTCACCTGATACAGTTATCGAAGCGAAGATTCGTGTATACGAGATGCTCGGTGCAGAAGTATTCTTATACTTTGATTATGAGGGCGCAAGCATGACAGCAAGAGTTGAGCCTACTACAAAGGCAAGAACAGGCGATACAGTTAAGTTCGCTCTTGATGCTAACAAGATTCATGTATTTGACAAAGAGACAGAGAAGACAATCACAAACTAGTACAATTTAATATTCGTTGTACTGGTATAACGGCCGCAAAATAATTGGATTAATATATTGTGCCGTCAGAGGTTCTGACAGCGTAGAATCAGGGAGTCGATGCAGCGGATAGCAGTCGTCTCCCTGAAATTGTGTGTAATGTATTTAGGATATATCTGAAAAGGAGAGAGAATATGAAAATAACGAGAAGGATTCTGGCGCTGCTTCTGTGCTTTGTGATGCTTATGGCGACGGCCTGCGGCGGAAACTCCGGTAAAGAAAAGGAGCAAGAGGCGAAGGACGATGCGGCGGAAGCCGGCGAAGAGGAGCAGGAGAGCGAGGGAGAGGAATACGTCACATGGATCAGGGAAGCATGGGACGAGTATAAAACTTCGGATATCCGCGGATTTGTGGATACAAAATTTAACGGAAGCCAGAGCGAGATCAATACCTTTGATACGGGGAAGCAGCAGTGGATGCTGATAGAGCGCTACAACGAAGAAGGTTCAGAAGGGACGGATACGGTTACGCTCCGGATCAAAGAAGGAGACAAGGATTATATCTATAAAACACAGCGTACAGGAGAGGATACCTACGATAATCTGAAAGTGCTGATGGATACGGACGAGACAAACGATCTATCCTATTCTGAATATATGGAGGAAGAATCAAAGGCCCTTTTTGAAAGTGATGATGAGACAGAGATTTCCAATATCAGCGCGGTCCAGGAAGGCGAGGAGGAGATTAACGGCGTGAAGGCCGTAAAGATCGAGGTATCCTACGAGAAGCTGCTTAAATCAGGAGAAAAGGTCACGAGAGAATCCGTATTGGCAGAGCGCGGCTGGACGGAGGAAGAGCTGAACATTTTAAGTGACTACCGCCTGGGCGAGCTGATTGACGCATATGTGGAAAGCGTAAATTCACAGATTGAAAATAAGATGACGGAACCGTCACATAAAAATGTAACCTACTATCTATCCAGTGACGATCATAAGCTTCTGCGCAGCGTGCAGATTATCTCAGACTCGGACGGAACGGAAATGCCGTCTGAAATAGGCAGCCTTATCGGACAGCTTAAAAGTTCGCTGGAGAACGGCGAAAGCAAGGAAGAGGCGCTTGAGTGGATAAGGATGTATGCCGAGGGCTCTTTTGACTTTGATTATGTGATGGAGAGCATAGTATCACCAAGTTCAGACGCCCTTGAGGTGACACGGGATTACCAGACCGGAGACGAATGTGAGCCGATGTGTGAGATTCCCGCAGATGCGAAGGAAATCACCTGGGAACAGTGGATGAAGCATGAATTTTAATCTGGGACAGGGTATTTTCAATCTGGGACGTAGTAAAATTAATTTTAC
>CAQNVT010000004.1 GCA_948844705.1 uncultured Dorea sp. | reverse complement strand
GAGGGAGTTGTAGTGGTATGGATCGTCAAACTGGTATTGGTACAGGTTGAATACGCCGTTTGAAAAAATCAGGAGATCGAGCAGGAGCATCTTCTCTATGCGCTTCTTACTCAGGAGGACAGTCTTATACTGAAGCTTATGGAGAAAATGGGAATTGATAAAAATCTTATAATCAACCGCACGGAGGAAGCTATCAGGAAGCGCACCAGAGTACAGGGAGGGCAGCAGTATGTGGGACAGGATCTTAATAAGGCCCTTATACATGCAGAGGATGAGGCAAAGCAGATGGGCGACGAATATGTATCTGTGGAGCATCTGTTCCTGTCGCTGATAAAATATGCCAACCGCGAGCTTAAAACCATCTTCCGGGAGATGGGGATCGAGAGGGACGGATTTCTTAAAGCGCTTTCGACTGTCCGCGGCAATCAGCGGGTAACCAGTGACAATCCGGAGAGCACCTATGATACTCTGAACAAATATGGCTCTGATCTGGTAGAGCGTGCGAGAGAGCAGAAGCTGGATCCTGTGATCGGCCGTGACGGCGAGATTCGTAATGCCATCCGTATCCTGTCCAGGAAGACGAAGAATAACCCTGTCCTGATCGGTGAGCCGGGCGTCGGGAAGACGGCGGTCGTAGAGGGACTTGCCCAGCGGATCGTGCGCGGTGACGTGCCGGAGGGATTGAAGGATAAGACGATATTTTCCCTGGATATGGGCGCTCTTGTGGCAGGCGCCAAGTACAGGGGAGAGTTTGAAGAGCGTCTGAAGGCGGTGCTGGAGGATGTGAAGAACAGCGACGGGAGGATCATTCTGTTTATAGACGAGCTGCATACGATCGTAGGTGCGGGAAAGACGGACGGTGCAATGGATGCGGGAAATATGCTGAAGCCTATGCTTGCCAGAGGCGAGCTTCACTGTATCGGCGCTACAACTCTGGATGAATATCGCAAATATATCGAGAAAGATGCGGCGCTGGAGCGTCGTTTTCAGCCGGTTCTGGTAGATGAGCCTACGGTGGAGGATGCTGTTTCCATACTCCGGGGACTGAAGGAGCGGTATGAAGTATTCCACGGTGTGAAGATCACGGACGGAGCGCTGGTGGCGGCTGCCGCACTTTCTGATCGGTATATTTCTGACCGTTTCCTGCCGGATAAGGCAATTGATCTTGTGGATGAGGCATGCGCGCTGATAAAGACGGAGCTTGATTCCATGCCGGCAGAGCTTGACGAATTGCAGCGGAAGATCATGCAGCTTGAGATCGAGGAGGCGGCGCTTAAGAAGGAGGAGGACCGGCTGAGCCGGGACAGACTTGCCCATCTGCAAAAGGAGCTTTCCGAGCTTCGCGAGGAGTTTGCCGGCAAGAAGGCTCAGTGGGATAACGAGAAGGTCGGTGTGGAGCGTGTGCAGAAGCTTCGCGAGGAGATTGAGCAGGTGAATAAGGCGATTGAAAAGGCCCAGCAGTCCTATGACCTTAACAGGGCGGCAGAGCTTCAGTACGGAAGGCTTCCGCAGCTAAAAAAGCAGCTTGAGGAGGAAGAAAATAAAGTAAAGGACGAAGAGCTTTCTCTTGTTCATGAAAGTGTTACGGATGAGGAGATCGGAAGGATCGTTTCACGTTGGACGGGGATACCGGTTGCAAAGCTGAATGAAAGCGAGAGGAGTAAGACGCTGCATCTTGGCGAGGAGCTTCACAGGCGTGTTATCGGGCAGGACGAAGGAGTGGAGCTTGTAACAGAGGCCATCATTCGTTCAAAGGCGGGGATTAAGGACCCGACCAAGCCGATCGGTTCCTTTTTGTTCCTTGGTCCTACCGGTGTGGGAAAGACAGAGCTTGCCAAGGCGCTTGCCGAGAGTCTGTTTGACGATGAAAATAACATGGTCCGCATTGATATGAGCGAGTATATGGAAAAATATTCCGTATCACGGCTGATCGGAGCGCCTCCGGGATATGTGGGATATGACGAGGGCGGACAGCTTACGGAGGCGGTCAGAAGGAAGCCTTATTCCGTTGTTCTCTTTGACGAGATCGAAAAGGCGCATCCGGATGTATTCAATGTACTTTTGCAGGTGTTGGATGACGGACGTATCACGGATTCTCAGGGCCGTACGGTAGATTTTAAAAATACGATCCTGATCATGACCTCCAACATCGGTTCATCTTACCTCCTGGAAGGGATAGATGCGGACGGGAATATTGATGAAAACTGTGAGGAGGCAGTTATTTCCGAGCTTCGTGCACATTTCCGTCCGGAATTTTTAAATCGTCTGGATGAAACAATCTTATTTAAACCATTGACGAAAGACAATATTTATGACATCATTGATTTGTTGGTAGCAGACATGAACAGACGTCTTATGGATAAGGAGATTTCCATTATGCTGACAGAAGATGCCAGGAGTCTTGTGTCAGAGGGTGGTTATGATCCTGCCTACGGAGCGAGGCCGCTTAAGCGGTATCTCCAGAAAAATGTGGAGACCCTGGCGGCGAAGCTGATGCTTAAGGGTGAGATCGGAGCAGGGGAGACGATTGTGATTGATGCGGAGAATGGAAGGCTGACGGCAAGGAGTAAAGCTTAGGTGTCTGTAATATTTCACATTGATGTAAATTCCGCTTATCTTAGCTGGACGGCGGCAGAGCAATTAAAAAATGGGGCGGAGGTCGACATTCGTACGGTTCCTGCGATTATCGGAGGAGATAGAAGGACGCGTCACGGCGTGGTCCTGGCGAAGTCCATTCCGGCAAAAAAATACGGCATTCGCACCGGGGAACCGGTTGTGAATGCCTTTCGCAAGTGTCCGAATCTTTTGATGGAACCGCCGGATCATGATTTGTACGGCAGATACAGCAGGAGGCTTATGGAGTTCCTTATGGAATATACACCGGATATCGAACAGGTAAGCGTGGATGAATGCTATCTGGATTTTACCGGTATTGCCGGGAGATTCCATTCACCCGTGGAGGCGGCTTTTCAGATAAAGGATGAGATACGCCGTAGATTTGGTTATACTGTTAACATCGGAATCTCCAGCGTGAAGGTACTGGCAAAGATGGCCTCTGATTTTGAAAAGCCGGACAAGGTGCATACGCTGTTTCCGGAGGAAATGAAGGTAAAGATGTGGCCGCTTCCTGTATCTGAGCTTTATATGGCGGGGCGTTCCAGCGTTGAAATGCTTAAGAAGCTGGAGATTTATACGATCGGGGATCTGGCCGGGATGGATCCGAAGCTTTTGGAGCTGCACCTTAAGAGCCACGGAAGAAGGCTGTGGGAATTTGCAAATGGAATAGACGGTTCTGCCGTAGGGACGGAGCAGCCGGAGGCAAAGGGAATCGGAAATTCTACTACGCTTTCCAGGGATGCCGTCACAGAGGAGGAGGCAAAAGGAGTATTGCTCCGTCTGGCGGAAAGTGTGGGGCAGAGGCTCAGGAAGACAGGGCAAAGAGCAGGGCTGCTGAGTGTGGAGATCAAATATTATAATTTTGAAACTTGCTCTCATCAGAGACAGCTCCTCCGCCCTGCAAACAGTGATAAGATTATCTATGATACGGCTGTTTCTTTGTTTCAGGAGCTGTGGAACGGGGATCCTGTGAGGCTTTTGGGGATCCGGAGTTCCAGGCTTACCGGGGAGGGGGAGCCGGAGCAGCTGAGTATTTTTGACATGCAGTATGCATGCGGAAGCGGCGGGGGCAGAGAGAAAGATAAAAGGCTCGAAAAGCTTGACCGGGCGCTTGATGCAATAAGGGAAAAATACGGGGAAGGCGCTGTTACACGGGGGAAGGTACAGGACGCGGAAAAATAATGTTTTTGGGAGGTAGCACAATATGAAAGCTTTAAAATGGAAAGAAATTTTTATGGATATTCTGGTGGATGTTATCGGCAGTATTGCAATTGCTGTAGGGGTGTATAATTTTGCACTTAATGCGAATTTCCCGGTTGCAGGTTTTTCGGGAATTGCAATTATTATATACCACCTTACAGGGCTTCCGGTAGGTATAGGTACATTGATCCTCAATATTCCGGTTGCGGTTTTTTGTTATAAATTTCTGGGCAAACTATTCTTTTTTAAGTCTCTGAAAACGATTATCATTTCATCCGTTTTTATGGATTATATTGCACCGATGTTTCCTGTGTATGACGGAAGCCGCCTCCTGGCGGCTCTTTGTATGGGAGTGCTGTGCGGCTTTGGGTATGCGGTCATTTTTATGCGCGGTTCATCTACGGGGGGACAGGATTTTATCAGTGTTGCCGTAAAGAAAATAAAGCCGCATATGTCTCTTGGAATTATTACGGCGGTACAGGATATATCTACGATTTTGCTTGGGAGCCTGTTGATCTTTAAGGATGTGGACGGGTTTATTTACGGAATTATCGTTACGTATATCATGACATTGTTTATGGATAAGATTTTATATGGTATGGATGAAGGAAAGATGACACTTATCGTAACCGAACACGGAGAGACGCTTGCGGCACAGATCGATGAATATGCCGGGAGGGGCTCTACGATATTAAAAGGAGTGGGAGGCTATTCCAAGAGAAAAAAGGATGTCATCATGTGCGCATGTAATAATAAGCAGATGTATACAATTAAAAAGATGGTGCACAGCCTGGATCCGCAGGCATTTACAATTATTATGGAATCAAATGAGGTGGTAGGCGAAGGGTTTAAGGAGGACGTATAAGATACATGTGTTTTCCGGGCTTTTTACAAAGAAAGAAAAGGAATTGACAATCGTATAACTGATATCGTAAAATTAGTGTATTAGCTTTTTGTATGTATTATTAATATGCGAATTAAAAAGAGGAGGCAGGATATGAATATAGAAGAGTTTTATGCGTCTTTTGATCCGTCGGGAAACGAATATGCAAATGTTATGGGAAGACTGGGTACAGAAAGGCTCGTAAGTAAATATCTGAATAAAATGGTGGACGATAAAAGCTTTGAAAATCTTCAGAAGGCCGTTGCGGCCGGAGATTATAAAGAGGCGTTTATGGCTTCTCATACAATAAAAGGTATTTGTATGAATCTTAACCTGAAACCGCTTGCAGAGTCGAGTGATGTGTTGACAGAAGAGCTTAGAAATACACCGGATGCCGGCAGAGTGGAGTCCCTTCTTCGCAAGGTTGAAGAGGATTACCGGTTTGTAACGGATGGAATAAAGAATATCGGTTAGAGTGAGAAATGCTATATGAGTAAAAAAGAAGACTTAAAAAGAAAAAAAATATTAGTAGTAGACGATTCGGAAATGAATCGTTCGATCCTGGCGGATATGCTTGGAGACGAATATGATATTTTAGAGGCTACGAATGGCATAGAGGCGATTGCAGTAATTAAAGAGCGGGAAAGTGAGATTGCCCTGATGCTTCTGGATATTGTTATGCCGCAGATGGATGGCTTTGAAGTGCTGTCGGTTATGAATAAAGGCGGATGGATCGGAAATCTTCCGGTGATCATGATATCGGCAGAAACATCATCAAGCCTTGTAAGGCAGGCGTATGATCTGGGAGTTACAGATTACATCAGCCGGCCCTTTGACGGAAAGGTGGTCAGGCGAAGGGTTAATAACACGATCATGCTCTATACAAAGCAGAAGATGCTTCAGGGGATGGTTGCAGAGCAGATACTGGAGAAGGAGAGGAGCAGCACGCTGATGGTCGAGATTCTCAGCAACATTGTAGAATTTCGTAACGGAGAGAGCGGGCTTCATGTGCTTCATGTGCGCACGATTACAGAAACACTGCTTAAGCATCTGGCGGCAAAAACAATTAAATATGATCTGAATCATACGAAGATTGCCATGATAAGCCTTGCGTCGGCGCTTCACGACATCGGAAAGATATCCATTGATGAGAAGATACTGAATAAGCCGGGAAAGCTTACGAATGAAGAATTTGAGATTATGAAAACGCATGCTGCGATCGGCGGGGATATGCTTAAGAATATATCTCACAGACGTGAGGAGGAGCTTGTAAAGGTTGCCTATGAGATCTGCCGCTGGCATCACGAGAGATATAACGGCCGCGGATATCCGGACGGACTGAAGGGTGAAGAGATACCGATTTCCGCGCAGGTAGTTGCCATGGCGGACGTATATGACGCACTGACAAGCGAGCGCGTATATAAACCGGCGTTTTCCCATGAAAAAGCAGTGGAAATGATTATGAATGAAGAATGCGGAGTGTTTAACCCGCTTCTTCTGGAATGCCTTCAGGATGTAAAGGATTATCTGAAGGAGGAGCTTGAGCTGAAATCCAATAGCGATGTGGCGGAGAGCGAGGTACAGAGTATGACAGAGGAGCTGATCGCAAAGGGAGATGTCAGCGCTTCTGACAGGACCTTGCGGCTTCTGGAGCAGGAAAGAATAAAGTATCAGTTTTTTGCATCTATGTCCAAGGAAATTCAGTTTGAATACAATATGGATACGGATATGGTGACGTTGTCCGAGTGGGGCGCCGACTATCTTGGAATCAGTGAGCTTATTATGCATCCCTTTGGGGATGAAAAGGTGACGGATATCTTAGAAAAGGATAAAATGCAGGAGATCCGTGACAAGGTCCGTTCCACCATTTATACGGATCCGGTGGTAAGCGGGGTATACCGTCTCCATGTAAACGGAGAAGACCGATGGCACAGACTGACGGTGCGTACAATGTGGGAGGGCACGGAAGAGGATATGCATTATATCGGCGCTATCGGGAAATTTGCCAATGTGGATGAGGATTATAAGCGAATGAACAGCCTGGAAAAAGAGGCGGCTCATGATACTCTGACGCACCTTCTTAACCATATGAATGCGAGGAAGATTATTGAGAGTATTCTTGCAGAGAGAAGAGATCATACATACAGCCTTATTTTGTTTGACCTGGATCATTTTAAAGATGCAAATGATCAGTATGGTCACCTCTTTGGGGATAATGTATTAAAGCATGTTGCGAAGAAACTGACGGACAATCTGAGAAGAAGCGACATTATTGCCAGGGTCGGAGGCGACGAGTTTATGATTTTCGTTGAGTGTAACGGAAATTATGAAGCCCAGGCAGAAAGAATGTTTCAGATAGTGATCGGTGAATATGAGAATTTTAAGATCGGTGTCAGCATGGGGGTGGCGCTTGTGCCGAAGGACGGAGAGGATTATGAGAGTCTTTTTCATGCAGCGGATCAGGCGCTCTATGCATCAAAAAGAGATGGCAGAAACCAGTATAAGTTCTATGATGACACGATGAAAGGTACATTATCTGTTCTTTCTCCGATGGACGGAGAGGAATAGATGTAAAGGAAGGATGGAAGACGAGATGTCAGAACCAAAGAAAGTGATTATGCTTGGAAATGAGGCGATTGCCAGAGGAGCCTACGAGGCGGGAGTAAAGGTGTCGGCAGCATATCCGGGTACGCCGAGTACGGAGATCAGCGAGTCCCTGGTGCAGTATAAGGACGATTTGTATTGTGAGTGGTCGCCGAATGAAAAGGTTGCAACAGAGGTGGCGATCGGGGCATCGGTTGCAGGCGTGCGTGCCATGTCCTGCATGAAGCATGTGGGCTTTAATGTTGCGGCGGATCCGGCCTATACGGTTTCTTATATGGGAGTGAACGGCGGACTGGTGATCGTAGTGGCAGATGATCCCGGATTATACAGCTCCCAGAATGAGCAGGATACGAGGATGGTGGCGCGCGCAGCAGGTCTTCCGGTGCTGGAGCCTTCTGACAGCGGGGAGGCAAAAGAATATATGAAGCTGGCATTCGAGCTCAGCGAACGGTTTGACCGGCCCTTTGTTTTCCGTACGACAACCAGACTTGCACATTCCCAGGGGATCGTCGAGCTTCATGACCGTATAGAGCCTGAGGATAAGCCCTATGTGAAGGATATAAGGAAGACGGTCATGATGCCGGGAAATGCAAAGCCCCGCCATGTGGAGATTGAAAAGAGGAATCTCGAGCTTGCGGAGGCCGCGAATACGCACCCGGTAAACCGTGTGGAGATGAAGGATACAAGGATCGGCGTCATTACAAGCGGTATTCCGTATCAGTATGTAAAGGAAGCGCTTCCGGAAGCCTCTGTGTTAAAGCTTGGCATGGTAAATCCGCTTCCGAGGAAGCTGATCGAGGATTTTGCAGCCAGGGTAGAGACCTTATATATCGTAGAGGAATTGGAGCCTGTTATCGAGGAACAGGTGAAATCCTGGGGAATCAAAGCTGTGGGTAAGGATATTTTTACGATTCAGGGAGAATACAGCGCAAATATGCTCCGGGAGGCGGTTCTCGGCGAGAAGCTTTCTGTAGATACGCCGGCGCAGGCTCCGGGAAGACCTCCGGTTCTCTGTCCGGGATGTCCTCACAGAAGCGTATACTATGTGCTGAATAAATTAAAGCTTCACGCTGCGGGGGATATCGGCTGCTATACACTTGGAGCGGTTGCGCCCCTCAGTGTTGTTGATACGACTATTTGTATGGGGGCCAGTATTTCGAGTCTTCACGGCATGGAGAAGGCGAAGGGAAAGGATTATGTCAAGAACTGGGTGGCTGTGATCGGTGACTCTACCTTTTTACATACGGGTGTAAATTCTCTGATGAATATGATGTACAATAAGGCAACGGGGACGGTTGTGATTCTCGATAATTCTACGACGGGGATGACCGGCCATCAGGATCACGCCGCAACCGGGAAAACGCTTCAGGGAGAGCCTACCTGGGCGATTGATATTCCGGCGCTCTGCCGTGCGATCGGAGTAAAGAATGTCATAGAGGTAAATGCCTTTGACCTTGAGACGCTGGAGAGGGTCGTAAAGGAAGAGACGGACAGGGAAGAAGTTTCCGTGATCATTACGAAGACACCGTGCGTGCTTTTGAGCAAGGCGAAGAAGCCGTTATACACTGCTCATGAGGACAAATGCAAAAAATGCGGGATGTGTATGAAGCCGGGCTGTCCTGCAATGACGAAAAATGAGGACGGAACGATCCGTATTGATGATACAATGTGTACCGGATGCGGGCTGTGCGAAAGCCTGTGCAGGTTCGGGGCAATCGAACTGGTAAAGGAGGAAAACTGATCATGGCAGTAAAAAATATTATGATCGTCGGCGTAGGCGGACAGGGTACGCTTCTTACCAGCAGGATATTGGGAGGCCTTGCGGATTGCTGCCGGTTCTTTGAAGTATGTCAGCGGTTCGGAGCTGAAGTGGCTGAAAGAGCTGGAGGATCCTGCGGTATCAAAGCCGGTTGACGAGATGGTTTCGGCGGGAGCGGATGCTCCCAATCCGACCCCGG
>CAQNVT010000003.1 GCA_948844705.1 uncultured Dorea sp. | reverse complement strand
TTAGTCGCAATTTCGCGGTTTCATATCCACACTGCACCGCAAATGGCGTATTTCCGTTGTTTTTCCTGGCGATTTATTTTTTGCCCTATCCGGCAGCCCTCTGTTTTCAAGCGATTCCAACAGCGAAATTAATTCTATTTTTATTAAAATCACACTACGGCTTCTATCAGAATTTTACCTCCAATCACAATTTCCCTGACGCCGACCTTCTTATTCTTATTGAAATTAAAGCTGACCATGTAGCCTGTCTCTTTGTGATAATCCTCCAGATAAGCGACAAGCTGCTTTTCTCCCCGCATGTTATATTCATTACCGCGCCATACCTTCATCTCAATAATATACTGTTCCCCATGGTAATCGACTATAACATCCGTACATCCACAATAAACTGACTCCGATCCTGCAGGGATGCTTTGTATAGCTTCTGCCGCTGAACCTCCGCAGAGGATAAATACCGGTTATAAAGCCTCATTTCAAAAATCCGGTTTGAAATCACTGCACTCCCCTGCCGATTGCAGATAAATCCGAACATAGAAGCCGCATGCCGCCGTTACATTAAATACCTTAGACATAAGCTCCCTCCTGTCAATCGCTATATTTCAAAGTCATCCTACATTCTCCTTACATAATGCTTCCATCTGATCGTGTACATATGCCATATCTCTCTCATCCGTCATCGTCACGATAATATCCCCGGCAAAAAGCTTCGTCCGGCCTCTCGGGATAATTTCCTCCGAGCCCCTCTGGATCGCAACGAGCAGACAGTTATCCGGCCATGTGACCTCGCTGACCGCACGGTCTGCAAGCTCTGAACCCTCCTGTACCGTAAAGTTTGTAAGTATCTTCTGCCCGGGAGCCTTCCGCACCTTCTCTCCCTGCTTCTCAAGAAGACGCTCCAGCAGACTTTCATAGATAGGCTTTGACCTGAGAAGAGCAGCAACAATATATGCTACGATTGATACAATAGACAGAGACAGCATCTGGCTGAGGGAGCCTGTCATTTCAAAGATCAAAATGATTCCCGTAAGCGGAGCACGTACGATCGCCGAAAAATATCCCGCCATCGCAAGCACTACAAAATTATTAATGTAAACCACGTCAAGGCCGAAGTACTGCACCGCCACCGTCGCAAACGCTCCGCCGATGAAGCCTCCCAGGACCAGAAGCGGAAAAAATATGCCTCCCGGCGCCCCGGACCCAAAGCTTACTGCCGAGAAGATGAATCTCCCAGCCAGAATAAAGAGGACGGTTCCGAGCATCACATCCTCAGCAGTCAGATACTCCAGCAATGCATGTCCGCTTCCAAGGAGCTCCGGCACGGTAAAGCCAAGAACTCCGGCACAGAAGAAGGGAATCATAAGCTTTGTAGTCGTATTTAAAAACGAAGCTTTATTATACAGCTCCTGCACTTTAAGGGTAAACCAGTTATAAAATGCGCCCAGCACACCGAGGACGATCCCAAGGACGATGATCATCCCATAGTACTCCTGCGGAAGCGCCCTCACAATATCAAACTGAAACACAGACTCTGTCCCTATGACCGTCGACGAAATAAAATCCGCTGTAAGGGACGCCGTCATAACGGACACAAGCACCGATACGGAGAAATTTTTGTGTACTTCCTCCAGGGAAAACATAACTCCGGCAAGAGGCGCATGAAACGCCGCCGAAAGACCGGCGCTTGCCCCGCAGGTCAGCAAAAATTTTTCTTCTGTTTTTCCTCTGTCCAGCCCGTTTGACACGCTCTTTCCAACCATGGCGCCAAGCTGGATCGACGGGCCTTCCCTTCCAAGAGCAAGCCCCCCCAACAGACATAAAAAACCGCCCAAAAACTTCGCAGGAAGCACCTTCCACCACTTCTGGTCAAGCTTTCCTGTCATCTCACCTTCCAGCTGGGGAATACCGCTTCCGGATATCATAGGCTCGAAGCTCACCAGCCTGGATACGATCCAGGCAAGAAGCATAAGGATGACAAACCAGCCTGCCATACGGATCGGATTTCCTTTTGCATATGCCAGAATTTTGCCAAGCCACTCTCCGGCGCTGCCTAAAAGCATCCGGTACAAAAGCACTACAAGCCCTGCAATTCCTCCTACAAGAAGTCCCTCGCCAATTAAAATAACCTGAAATCTCTCTGCACGTCTGATCGTGCCGGCCGTATCGCCTCTCATAGCTTCCTCCCTCTCTTTATCACAGGGACGGGATAAAATTCACCGAAAATATGCTTCGCGAATTTTATCCCGTCCCCGGTTTTCCTTCTATGAAGATGTCGGTATGTAAGGCCTGATCGCACCTGCCACATTGCTGATCGGCATCGTCTGAAGCCATACATGCCCCGGGCCGTCTGCTCAAAAAATATGAAGTGCGGCACGGCATCCAGGCTGACGGTCTGCATGAGGCCACGATACAGGGCGCCCGGGGCAAGGAGATCCTGATTGCCCAGGGAGTGCCCCCCATGCCCGGAAAAGACGGATATTACGAGCTGTATTTCAATCGGGAACTGCCGGACAGCCCGGAGCTTTTGGCCGACGGCAGCGTAGACTATTCCCATGTGATCGTGGCGGATACGGCTCAGCCGGGTCAGAAACTGGCCGAGT
>CAQNVT010000002.1 GCA_948844705.1 uncultured Dorea sp. | reverse complement strand
CAAGAAACATAATTGGAATTATAAAGAGACGGCAATTAAGTATGACTGTAGTTATGCTGAAGGACAAGAAGTATTTTCTGTTTGATATTGACGGGACAATCGCCGTTGATGATACATTATATGAAGGAAGTAAGCGCTTGCTTGATTATATTGACACTATCGGCGGCCGTTCCTTTTATATTACAAATAATTCTACCAAAAGCCGCAGAGATTATGTGAAAAAGTTTGAGAGGTGGAAGATCTGGACGGATGAGGAGCAGTTCGTGACGGCATCCTATGCCGCGTGCCGTTATCTGAAAAGGCACTATGGAGAAAGCAAGCTGTTCGTCATGGGGACGCCCTCCTTTGAAGAAGAGCTTAAGGACTGGGGGCTCAGGATCACCGATCAGGCAGAAGAGGATGTTTCCTGTGTGGTGGTAGGCTTTGACAGAACACTGGCCTACGGAAAGATTGAGGCGGCCTGCGAGCTTTTATTCCGGCCGGAGGTGGATTATGTGGCGACCAATCCAGATCTCCGCTGCCCGGTGTCCTACGGCTTTGTGCCGGACTGCGGCGGAATCTGCGGGATGCTTAAAGCCGCCACGGACAGGGAGCCCTATTATGTGGGCAAACCGGAGAAAGAGATCGTAAGACTCTGTATGGAGCAGGTAAATGCACGGAAGGATGAGGTGCTTGTTGTGGGAGACAGGCTGTATACGGACATTGCCTGCGGAATTCATGCAGGGGTGGAGACGGCGCTTGTGTATACCGGCGAGGCGAAACCGGAGGACATAAAACAGACAAAGTATGTGCCGGATTATGTCTATGACAATATACTGGAGCTTTATGAGGCTTTTGTGCTGTCGCGGGAGATGCCGGAGTAATGGTTTCTCCATAGCTTAGATTTCTTTGCTGCAAAGAACAGTCAGAGGGGAGAGAAGGTAGAGTATGCCGAAGAAACGGGACAATAAGCTTCCGGTCATTATGCTGGGCGCGGAATTTTTGATCATACTGGCAGAGATCATAAGGGAGCTTCGGAGCTTTATAGTGACAAGATATCAGATTACTTCCGGGAAATGGCGTCAGGCGTCCGGAAGGTGCCGGATTGTATTTCTGAGTGATCTTCATAATCAGATATACGGAAAGAATAATGACCGGCTGTTTTATGCTGTTCTAAAGCAGAAGCCGGATGTGATACTGGCAGGCGGAGATATGCTCGTGGGAAAAAATGGGTATGATTACCGGGCGGCGGCAGAATTTATGAAAAGACTTCCGTCCATTTGTCCGGTTTATTATGCCAACGGGAATCACGAGCAGAGGATGAAGGAATACCCGGAGAGCTATGAACAGTCCTACAGAGAATATAAGGAGGAGCTTCTTTCGGCAGGAATTCGTTTTCTGGAAAACGAATCGGAAGAGTTTCTCTGTAAAGGTGTGCCGGTGCGGGTGACAGGGCTTGAGATCCCGGGAAGGGGCTATGCAAGGCGCCGCAGAAAAGGACCGGATCCGGGTACGTTAAAACGCTGCATCGGGGACAGTGATAAGGATTGCTATCAGATACTTCTGGCACATAATCCATGCTATATGGAGACCTATCTGAAATGGGGAGCCGACCTGGTGCTGTCCGGGCATCTGCACGGCGGTATCGTGGGGCTTCCGGGTCACCGGGGGCTTATTTCCCCGGGCTTCCGGCTGTTTCCCCGGTATTCGGGCGGATGCTATAAAAAAGGGGAACAGACGGCTGTTGTAAGCCGGGGGCTTGGAAGTCATACGATCCCCTGCCGGCTGTTTAACCCGGCGGAAGTTATTATATTGGAATTCTGAGGGTTGTGAAACGGACAAAAATCTTGTATAATATAAAAGTTGCGATTGATACAGACGGAGGACGCATATGGGAATTCCGATAAAATTACAGGTGTTTGAAGGGCCTCTTGATCTGCTTTTACACCTGATCGATAAAAACAAAATAGATATTTATGATATTCCGATCGTAGAGATCACAAATCAGTATATGGATTATATCCGCGCGATGGAAAAAGAAGATCTGAATGTTATGAGTGAATTTCTCGTTATGGCTGCCACCCTTCTGGATATAAAATGCAGGATGCTCCTCCCGAAAGAGCTGAATGAGGAGGGTGAGGAGGAAGATCCGAGGCAGGAGCTGGTTGCACAGCTCTTAGAGTATAAGATGTACAAATATATGTCTTATGAGCTGAAGGACCGTCAGATCGACGGGGAGCGTTCTTTATATAAGGCGCCGACGATTCCCGAGGAGGTTCTTTCCTATGTGCAGCCGGTTGATATGGATGAGCTGCTGGGGGATCTTACCCTGGCAAGATTAAATCATATTTTTAATGATGTTATGAAGAGGCAGGCAGATAAGATCGACCCTGTCCGGAGTAAATTCGGAAAGCTTGAAAAGGAGGAGGTAACGCTTCCGGAAAAGCTTTTATATGTTACAGAATATGCAAAGAAGCATAAGAGCTTTCTCTTCCGGGAGCTTCTTAAAAGGCAGAGCTCGAAGGTGCAGATCGTGGTAACCTTTCTGGCAGTACTGCAGCTCATGAAGGAGGGCATGATCTCGATCCTGCAGGAGCAGCCCTTTGATGATATTCTGATCACGTCGACCCTATAAATATGAGAGTGGGAAAGGTAATATGGAACAAGTGGAGATTAATAAACTGGAGAGTGTCATAGAAGCAATCCTATTTACGATGGGAGATTCCGTAGAGCTTGGCAAGATTGCGGCCGCCATAGAGCATGACGAGGAAACTACAAGAAAGATCATTCATCAGCTGCAGGATAAATACAGGGCAGATAACAGAGGAATACACATTATTGAGCTTGAGGATTCCTTTCAGATGTGCACGAAGGTGGAGATGTATGAATATCTGATCCGCGTTGCCAGGCAGCCGAGAAAATATGTGCTGACAGATGTGCTTTTGGAGACTCTTTCAATTATCGCTTACAAGCAGCCGGTAACGAAGCTGGAGATTGAGAAGATCAGAGGTGTCAAGTCGGACCATGCGGTAAATAAGCTGGTGGAGTATAATCTTGTCTGTGAGGTGGGAAGGCTGGAGGCACCGGGAAAACCGATTCAATTCGGGACAACGGAGGAGTTTTTAAGGAGATTCAGTATTCATTCCGTGGATGAGCTTCCCAGCATGAATCCGGAGCAGGTAGAAAGCTTCAAGGTGGAGGCAGAGGAGGAAATTCAGCTGAGGCTTAACGTATAATTGGGGAACAATCATCATACATTGCTAGTAATATGGCAGTGTAGGTGCATGAAATGAAAAAAAGACAGATAAGTATCATCAGCCTGGTCTGTATCCTGTCTGTGTGGCTGTGCCGTGTTCCGGTACAGGCACAGGAGGCGGTGGAAGGACCGGCACAGCTTTACGCCCAGTCGGCGGTTCTTATGGATGCGGACAGCGGGCGTATTTTATTTGGAAAGGAAGAGGATGTAAAGCGTCCGATGGCAAGTACGACAAAAATCATGACCTGCATCCTGGCGTTGGAGAATATGGAGGAGGGACAGGTGGCGGAGGCCTCCGATCATGCTGCAAGGCAGCCGGAGGTACATCTGGGAGTACGTGCAGGAGAACAGTATTATATAAACGATATTTTGTATTCCCTGATGCTTGAGTCCCATAATGACAGCGCAGTGATCATTGCGGAGGGAATCGCCGGTTCCGTAGAGCAGTTTGCGGTTCTGATGAATGAAAAGGCAGAGGAGCTTGGGTGTACGGATACTCATTTTGTCACTCCTAACGGACTGGACGCAGAGGATGAGGGCGGGATTCATTCCACGACGGCAGCGGACCTTGCAAGGATCATGAAATACTGTATTATGGATTCGCCGAAAAAAGAGAAATTTCTGGAGATCACAGGAACAGGAAGCTATAGCTTTGCGGACCTGTCCGGGAGCCGTTCCTTTTCCTGTAATAATCATAATGCTTTTTTAACTATGATGGAGGGAGCATTGTCAGGAAAAACCGGGTTTACCGCAGATGCGGGATACTGTTATGTGGGCGCGCTTGAAAGAGACGGAAGGACCTTTATCGTGGCGCTTCTTGCCTGCGGCTGGCCTAATAATAAGGGATATAAATGGAAGGATACCCGCGCGCTTATGGAGTACGGACTTACAAATTATGAATACCGGAACGTATGGGAGGATACGGAGACAGAAGATCTTCCGGTAGAGGGCGGTATCTGTGAGGACGATATTTATTCTGAAAATGCGGCTGTATCCGCAGGTCTTCCTGATTCCGGGACAGAAGAGCTTTCTGTCCTTCTGCGTGCGGATGAAACAGTAGAGGTCACAAGAGAGCTGGAGAAAGGATTTGCTGCTCCGGTTAAGAAGGGGACCTATGCGGGAAGGGTCGTCTATACGTTGGATGGAAAAGAGATCGCAGTCTACAATATGGTTACGCTTGAAGATGTGAAAAAAAGAGATTTTCTTTGGTGTTTTCAGAAACTTTTGAAAAAGCTATGCTGTTAAAACAAGAGAGAAGGGGTGGGAAAAATCCCATCCCTTATTTCTTATCTTAAAAATCCAAAAGAACGGATAATGTAGGGCTCTTTTGCTTTTCCTTTGCAGATTGAGAAAAAGCACATGATCTTTACTACGAAAAGCACAAGGTATGCAATGCCTGCAGCAATCGGAACAATGATGGTCCAGAACAGGAGAAGGGTAACGATTCCCATGAGAACACTGATAACAGTAAACTTTAATGCCTGCCGTACATGGAATGCCGCGTAAGGTGAAGACTGACTTCCAAGAAGCGCGATGATGATTCCCATAGTCCCAAGAAGATAAACTAACATGGCAATAACTTTATTTTCTGAAATATCTTTCTCTGTAAATTCTGCGGTGTGGTCATATGGATCAACAGGTACCGTATACACAGGACCGTTTTGATAATTTGGGGCGCTGTTATACGGCGGAGCCGTATAGGAAGTGTTTGCAGATGTTTCCTGATTTTGACTTGTTTTGGCGCTTCCTGTAGATCCGGCGTTTTCAAATTTCGCGCCGCATTTTGTGCAGAATGTGACATTGTCTTCCATTGTACTTCCGCAGCTTGGACAAATTTTCATTTGTAGATTCCTCCTTTAAATAACTAAAATATTTTATAATAATCTGCTTCGTATAAAACGCAGTTATTACTGATGCAGGGTTCCCATATATGTATATACCATGGCGGAAAGATCTGTGATAAGAATCCTTCCGGCTTCGGTTTCCGGAAGCTGGTTTAATATTACGCATAAAGTATACGCCCCGTGTTCATCAAAAATGATTGCCGCATCATTTTCAACGTCAGGAAGCTCCCCGGTTTTATTAGCAGTCTCTGTCCCGGCAGGAACACCGGCAGGAATCTTTCCTGTTCGCTCCTGCTGACGCATATAAGACAGGATCGCATCTGAACCGGCGAGTTCCTTCTTGTAAATGTTCGCAAGAAAATGTCCGCAATCATTAACGGAAGTGTAGTTGTCATCATCAGCCTCGAAATCGAGCATCAGCCTGCCCATATAGGTATCTGAAAAACCATGGCTTTTGCAGTATTCATTCACGAGCTGCATTCCGGAGGAGCTGTCTCCGCTGCCAAGACGGCATACAAGAGTATTGGCAGCGTCATTATCGCTTATTGTGATCATCAGTCTCATGAGTTCGTCAGTTTCATTTTCATAGGCTTCCTGAGTTTTCATAATGTCCGTATGTTCATAGACACATCCGGCAATAAATAGTTTTATCAGGCTGGCGGACTGCTGTTTCTGGCTTTCGACGGATGCAAAATTTCCGGTTGTCAGATCCTGCGCATAGACGGACACGACGGTCCCCTTTGCCTGCTCTGCGTGGATCAGCTCCGCGATCTGGTCATTCAGCTCTGTGAGGGGAGACGGAGATGTCATCTCCTGCGGCTCATTTTCCTTTAAAGTATCTGTCTGGCTGTCGTCAGATGAGCGGCCAGAAACCAGATCCTGATTCTGTGAGTCTTCTTCTGTATTTTCGGTCTCTATTACGAGGGCCGTCACTTCTTTGTCCACCGGGACCTTATTGTCCTCCTCCGGAGCGTCTTTTTTTCCGCAGCCTGTCAGACACAGGAGCAATGCGGTTACGAGTATTCCGGATATGTATCTTTTCTGTCTCATATGCACACCTTTAATAACCATAGTAAGTATTGATTCCTGCTACAATTCCTTCCACCATTTTCTGACGGTAAGCTTCGTCCGCCATATTATAGTCATCCTGTTCGTTAGTCATAAATCCCATTTCCAGAATAACTACGGGGATCCGGCTCCAGTTAATGCCGGTCATAGTATCATTTGCCTGGATACCAAGATTTGCCATACCCGTTGCGCCGCAATAGGTATCGAGCAGAGTCTCTGCAAGCCGGAAACTGTCGTTATACAAATGCCCCACATAGGGATTTTCTGCGGAACCGATCAACACCAAAGCACCGCTTGCTTCAGGACTTTCACTTCCGTTAGCATGAATTCTGACAGAGATGTCCGCGCCGGCATCATTGGCAAGAGATGCTCTTTCTGCATTGCTGATGGCAGTATTATTATCCTCACGTGTCATGATTACGTCATACCCCTGTTCGGTTAATTGGCTTCGCACTTCCAGAGCGATATCAAGATTCAGCTGATATTCAGGTATCCCGGTGTAGCTGCCTCTCGTTCCGGCGGTGGCTTTCATTTTCATGACATCGGAGCCGGGAGCGTTTGGCTCGGAGGCACTCATATCCACTGTTTCACCTTGATGTCCGGGATCAAGAGCAATCAGAATTCCCTTTTTCTCTGGCTGTGCCGTTGGTATTTCTTCAGGTTTTTGTATTTCCGGTTCTTCTGTTTCAATGTCAGAACCGGCGATCACGATCACATCCTTCTCTTCTTTTGAAGCAGGGACAGGTTCTTTATTGTCAGTTTGTTCTTCTGCGGACCGGCAGCCTGCAAAGAATAAAACGCATAACAGCAGAACCCCTGCCCGCAATGTCCTTTTTTTCATATTTTTATCAATGAGCATCCAGCTGGTATCCGTTTGGAGCCATGCCGAACTCAACCTCCCTTAAATATTCTACGTTTTTCTTCTCGACATCGGAAAGCATGCCTTCATTAAACGAATCCGGGTCGATCGTCCCATTGTACCAGCTTTTTGAATTAAAGTAATTCTGAAGCTCAGCTGATTTAAATCGGCGCCCGTGACGTGCATATACTTCATTTTTGGCATAATTGATTTCCTGAAGGCTTAGGCCGGAAATATCTGAGCTGTCAAGAAGCCGGGAACTGCTTTGAGGAAGTATGTAATCAGAATTACTGTTTTCGGCCGTTACTTTATTTTTTGAATCATAATATTCGGCGACCATATCATTTCCGCTGCTGTCATAGACATAAAGCGGGGAAATATACAGATTGTTTTCATTGAAATATAAGATTCCGTTTATGGCAATCTGTTTATTTGCGCTTATTGTATCCAGGAATCCGTCCGGCAGGACAGTATTGTCGATATAGGCATTTTTTGTATCCTTCATCAGAATTCTCTCGCCGGATGCGTTTGAACCGTAAAAGGTGACAGGCTCCTTCCATTGGAGCACTCTGCCGCCGTTCTTTGCTGTTTTTATTATTCCTTCAAGAGAAAGCTGATCATTTTCCAAAAGGTTATAATCAACATCGGACAGATCTGCTTCTTCATCATTTTCTGCAGCTTCCGTTTCCTCATCGCTTTCCAGATAATTTTGAATCTGCGACTCATTCATGATATCAGGTATGCCGGAACGGCCGCCGAAAAGAAATACTTTTACGGCCAGGGCAATCAGGGCTACAATTGCGGCAGCGACTAAAATAAATACCAGAATGACGATATGCCCTTTGCCCTTGGGCTGTACCGGATTCTGAACCGGAGGAAGCTCTCGCTCCTGCGGCTTGGGCGGTTCTTCCTGAACGGCTGCATGAAAGCCGCATTCGGGACAAAATATGGCGCCGGGTTCCAGTTCCTTTCCGCAATTAGGACAATAAGTATTTTCGGTCTCGGACTTTTCCGTCGGTTTTCCGCATTCCGGGCAAAAAACAGCGTCATCCGGGATTTCAGTGTTACAATACTGGCACTTCATGACATTCCTCTCTTTCTCATTCTCAAACTTATCGCTGTTATTTTATAACTTTTCATGCAAATCGTCAATTTTTTTACAGAATCAGGCCTTAATATACAGGTTTTAAAATTTGACTTTTCTTCGGGCGGATTTTATAATTTGGGTAAAATGTATGAATTGGAGATGCAGGAATGATTGTGATTGTTTGTCTGGATGAAGACGGCGGTATGATGTTTAATAACAGACGGCAGAGCCGGGATAAGGCCGTGACAGAGAGGATCCGCAGAATCTGTAAAGGAAGGCGGCTGTGGATGAACGCATATTCCGCGAACCTGTATGGGAATATGGAGGATGTGGAAATTTTGGTAGATGAAGATTTTCCCGCCAGGGCAGGCAGGGAAGAAATGTGTCTGACAGAGGACAGAAGCCTTAAGCCCTTTGCCGATAAAATAGAAGGAATTCTTGTCTTCAGATGGAACCGCAGATATCCTGCGGATTTATGGTTTGATTTGGACCTTTCTGAATGGGAACGAGTATCGGCCCGTGAATTTGCAGGAAACTCCCATGAGCAGATTACGGAGGAATACTATAAGAAAAGATTATATTTCACACCTTAAATTCCTCAAACAGTTGACTCCCTTTACTTATTCATGTTAAAGTAACCATGTTGAGGGTAACTAAAATCTTTTTTTCATTATTTTGCTATTGACAATTTAAAACAAATATAATACTATATTAACAGATAACGAACATTCGTTCGCAAAAGAAGGAGAATTAACATGGCAGGTAATGAGGATAAGAAAAAAGCATTAGACGCTGCGATAGCGAAATTAGAGAAAGATTTTGGAAAAGGAACCGTTATGAAGCTTGGTGACCCGGCTGCACAGGTTGCCGTGGAGACGATTCCTACAGGCTCTTTAAGCCTGGATATTGCACTGGGCCTGGGAGGTGTTCCGAAAGGACGCGTCGTAGAGATCTATGGACCGGAATCAAGCGGTAAGACGACGGTTGCGCTGCATATGATTTCCGAGGTTCAGAAAAGAGACGGCATTGCAGGATTTATCGATGCGGAGCACGCATTGGATCCCGTATATGCGAAAAATATCGGAGTGGATATTGACGAGCTGTATATCTCACAGCCGGACAGCGGAGATCAGGCGCTTGAGATTGCCGAGACGATGGTTCGTTCCGGTGCGATGGATATTGTCGTTATTGATTCGGTGGCCGCACTTGTGCCGCGCCAGGAGATCGAGGGAGATATGGGGGATTCTCATGTAGGGCTTCAGGCAAGGCTGATGTCTCAGGCTCTCCGTAAGCTGACACCGGTCATCAGCAAGTCTAACTGTGTTGTGATCTTTATCAATCAGCTCAGGGAGAAGGTTGGAGTGATGTTCGGCAATCCCGAGACAACAACGGGAGGACGTGCACTTAAGTTCTATGCCTCTATCCGTATGGACGTAAGGAGGATCGAGACGCTTAAGCAGAGCGGAGAGATGATCGGAAACAGGACCCGTGTGAAGGTAGTGAAGAACAAGATAGCTCCTCCGTTTAAGGAAGCGGAATTTGACATTATGTTTGGAAAGGGAATTTCCAGGGAGGGTGATATTCTGGATCTGGCGGTTGAGCTTGGACTTGTGAATAAGAGCGGAGCGTGGTTTTCATATAACGGAGACAAGATCGGCCAGGGACGCGAGAATGCGAAGCTCTATCTTACGGAGCATGCCGATGTGATGGATACGCTGGATGCCAGGATCCGCGCCCACTATAATTTCGGCGGCGCTGTTAAGGAAGAGGAGGCAGAACCGGAAAAGCCGGCGAAGAAGGTAAAGAAAGCCGAAAAGACAGAAGAAAAAGCAGAGGAATAGCAGATGATTGTCACAAGGACGGAGGCTGTGACGAAGACAAAGTATAAGGTGTATATAGACGGACAGTTCGCTTTTGTGTTATACAAGGGCGAACTGTCTCGCTATCAGGTGAAAGAGGGGCAGGAGCTTTCGGAAGGAAATTATGAAAAGATTTTCGGGGAGGTTCTTGTGAAGCGTGCAAAGCTTCGGGCCATGCATCTTCTGAATGCCATGGGACGCACCGAGTCGCAGCTCAGAGAAAAATTAAAACAGGGAGGATATCCCGAAAAGGCGATTGAGGAAGCGCTTGTATATGTAAAGTCCTTTGGCTATGTGGATGACGAGAATTATGCGAGAAATTTCACAGACAGCCGCAAGGATAAGAAGAGCAGGAAAGAGATAGAGATGCTTCTTAAAAGAAAAGGAATTTCCGGAGATATTGTTGAAAACGTAATGGAGGAATGTTATGGAAAGGAAACGGCGGCTGCGGCAATAGAAAAGCTTATGAAAAAGCGGCGTTATCTTCCGGAAGAGGCGGATTATGAAGAAAAGCAGAAATTTATGGCATATCTCATGCGTAAAGGGTTCACCTATGATGACATATGCCGGGCTCTGGGTTCTGGAGATTATTGAGATTATTAACTGATGCTTGACATTCGTCTTAAAAGAGTATAAAATTTAAGTGTTGTATTTGTACAATGAAAACTAAATAAGGAGGTGCTCCTGTGCCGAATGGAATATTTATTGCTGCAGCGGCAGTACTTGTAATCGCGGCGGCAGTCATCAGTCATTTCGTTACGGTTTCCAATCTCAGGAAGAATGCGGAGAGTAAGATCGGAAATGCGGAAAGCAAGGCAAGGGAAATCATTGATGATGCGGTAAAGACAGCTGAGGCCAAGAAAAAGGAGTCTCTCTTGGAGATTAAAGAAGAATCCATCAAGAACAAGAATGAGCTTGAGAAGGAGACGAAGGAACGCAGAACAGAACTGCAAAGATATGAGAAGCGTGTACTTTCCAAGGAAGAGGCTTTAGACAAGAAGGCGGATGCGATTGAGAAGCGAGAAGCAGGATTTGCAGTAAAGGAAGAGCAGCTGCGTCAGCGGGAGATCAAGGTAGACGAGCTGAATAAGCAAAGGGTACAGGAACTAGAAAGAATCTCAGGACTTACCTCCGAACAGGCAAAAGAATATTTGTTAAAAACTGTTGAAGATGATGTTAAGCATGATACCGCGAAGATGGTAAAAGAACTGGAGATGCAGGCGAAGGAAGAGGCTGACAAAAAGGCAAAGGAATATGTTGTCACCGCTATCCAGCGCTGTGCGGCCGACCATGTGGCGGAGACTACGATTTCGGTTGTTCAGCTTCCAAGTGACGAGATGAAGGGAAGGATTATCGGAAGAGAAGGGCGGAATATCCGTACATTGGAGACGATGACGGGTGTGGAGCTTATTATCGACGATACTCCGGAGGCAGTAGTTTTATCGGGATTTGATCCGATAAGAAGAGAAGTTGCAAGAATTGCGCTTGAAAAATTAATTGTCGACGGACGAATTCATCCGGCAAGAATTGAGGAGATGGTAGAAAAGGCGCAAAAAGAAGTAGACGCGATGATACGTGAAGAAGGAGAGGCGGCGGCGCTTGAGGTTGGCGTACACGGAATTCATCCCGAGCTTATCAAGCTTTTGGGAAGGATGAAGTTTCGGACAAGCTATGGTCAGAACGCATTGAAGCATTCTGCCGAAGTTGCCCAGCTGGCAGGGCTTCTTGCCGGCGAGATCGGTCTCGATGTCAGAGTGGCAAAGAGAGCGGGACTTCTGCATGACATCGGAAAATCTATTGACCATGATGTAGAAGGGTCGCATATTCAGATCGGTGTTGATCTTTGCAGAAAATACAAGGAATCGGCGACGGTTATCAATGCGGTCGAAGCTCATCACGGGGACGTAGAACCGGAAACTCTGATTGCATGCGTGGTACAGGCGGCAGATACCATATCTGCGGCGCGTCCGGGTGCAAGAAGAGAAACATTAGAAACATACACAAACAGGTTAAAACAATTAGAAGAAATCACCAATCAGTTTAAGGGTGTTGAGAAATCTTTTGCAATTCAGGCAGGTAGAGAGATTCGTGTTATGGTAGTTCCAGAACAAGTATCTGATGCAGATATGGTACTGATGGCCAGGGATATCGCAAAGCAGATAGAGTATGAGCTTGAGTACCCGGGTCAAATTAAAGTTAATGTAATACGCGAATCGCGTGTTACGGATTATGCCAAGTAAAGCTGTATGATAAAATTGGATGTGAAAAGCTAAGGGAGGTCTTGAAAATATAATTTTCTTGACTTTCCTTATTTTTTATGTATTATTTTGATAAGAGAAAATGAAGGGAGACAGAAAAATGAGTGAAGAAATCAGGCGTGTAAAAAGAGAGCTTGCCTATCACGGCACGGTAGTTGACGTATATAAGGACTATATGGAATTTGAAAACGGAGGAACGGAGGTGTGGGATTATATTCATCATAACGGAGCCGCGGCAGTGATTCCGGTTTTAGACGACGGAAGGATACTGATGGTAACGCAGTACCGGAACGCACTGGACCGCCATACCCTGGAAATACCGGCGGGAAAGCTTGATTTTCCGGAGGAGCCGGGAATCGATTGTGCGAGCCGGGAATTAGAGGAGGAGACAGGATATAAGTCAGATCATCTCGAGTGGCTTCTTACCTTACGCACAACGGTAGCGCTCTGCAACGAGAGAATCGAGCTTTTTGTGGCGAGAAATCTGAAGCCGTCGAAGCAGAAGCTGGATGAGGGTGAGTATGTGACCGTAAAAGCATATACACTGGAAGAGCTGAAAGAAAAAATTTATGCGGGAAAGATCGAGGACTCCAAAACAGTATCCGCGATTCTCGCATATGCAGATAAATATGTGAAATAAAAAAGAATATATTGAAATGCCCGGCATATAATGAAGTATCCTGACCAGGGAGGTTTTTTGAGTGAAGATACGGGAAAACAAGAAATGGTTTGTTTTGTGTTATATGGCGGGGTTTTTTGTTGGAATTTTGTATGCCAATCTTGTGTCCGGCGATTATATAGCAGGTACGGGGATTCTGGACAATTATTTTCTGGAGCAGTATGTGCAGACCGAGATTGATACGGCAGAATTTTTATGGTATGTGGCATATCTGAGACTGCTCCCGGCCATGCTTTTATTTGCCCTTGGATGCACGAAGCTGAGAAAAGGAGCGGCGCTTGCATACATCGCATGGACAGGCTTTTCCTGCGGCATGATCCTGGTTACGGCCGTGATGAAGATGGGTGTCAAGGGTATCATATTATGCCTGATTTGCCTGACACCTCAGATTATCTGTTATATTGCAGGATATATAATGCTTTTATGGTTTTTATTTGCTTATCCGTCTGTGCGGTGGAACATGTCAAAGACGACGTGCTTTGCGCTGTTTATGCTGACAGGGATATTGCTGGAATGCTATGTAAATCCTGTGATCGTGAAAATGTTTTTGAGGACCCTTTAAAAATATTTATTCCAGTCCGTGCACCCAGTCGGATTTTATAAAATAAATCAGGAAAACGGCGGCGCTTAATGTCCAGGTCAGCGGATATGCCCAAAATACCACGTTGATGGAAGGGATAAACCGTACGATGACCGAAATATAGGTCACACGTATGATGCACCAGCAGATCATCATAACGACCATAGGTACCGCGGCATGTCCGGAGCCCCTCATAATTCCTGCCATGCAATGGGAAAATGCCATAAGGAAATAGAAAAGAGATACCGTTCTTGCCTGTGTAATGCCAAAAGCAACAGCGTCCGCAGTGCTCCCGAATGCAAATAAGAGCTTCGGGATAATAAAATAGATGCAGATGCCGATCAATTCTGATACAGAGATACCGCAGAGGATGCCGAAGACGGCGCCTTTTTTTGCGCGGTCATACTGTCTGGCTCCCAGGTTCTGGCTTGTGAAGGTGGTAAGAGCCAGTGCAAAGCAGGTGACGGGGATGAAGGCGAAGCCCTCGATCTTTGAGTAGGAGCCGCAGCCGGCAACGGCGAGCGCTCCGAAGCGGTTTATATTAGACTGAACGAATACATTTGCCAGAGAGATAATGGAATTCTGCAGTCCGGCGGGCAGTCCGTTTTTCATGATCTGGGAGAGGATGAACCTGTCCGGGCGGATCTCGGAAAGCCGTACCCGGATCTCTTCCGGTCCGTGCATCAGCTGTCTTAAGCATAAGGACGAGCTCAGGAGCTGTGAAAGTATGGTGGCAAAGGCGGCAGCGCCGACACCGAAGCCAAGGACGGCAATAAAAAGCAGGTCAAGCGCGATGTTTGTAAGAGATGAGGCCATGAGAAAGTAAAGCGGATGACGGCTGTCTCCTACGGACTGCAGGATACCGGTAAAGCAATTATACATTACAAAGCCGACAGAGCCTGCAAAATAAATCCGGAAATATGCAAGAGAATTAGGGAGCACCTCGTCAGGTGTTCCCATGAGAAGCAGTATTTTCGGTGCGGCGAGCAGGCCGATCACCGTAAGCGCTGCGGCGCATAAAAGGCCACAGCTTATGGTAGTGTGAATTGCTTTCCGCAAATTTGTAAGATCTCTGGCGCCAAAATATTTGGCGATTACGACACCGGCGCCTATAGATATACCCTGAAACAGACCTACCATTAAAAATATCAGATTTCCGGAAGAGCTGACCGCGGCAAGCGCGTGATTTCCCAGAAAGTTACCTACGATCAATGAATCTGCCGTATTGTAAAGCTGCTGAAATAGATTTCCCCAGAAGAGCGGAAAAGCAAACGCAAGTATATGCTTCCCGATAGAACCCTCTGTCATCAGCACAGTACCTGATGATTTTGACATACCTAAAAATCCCCCAATTCTTAAGCTCTATCCTCTAGTATAGGAAGGTCCCGTCAGAAAGTCAACCATAAGTTATCGGCGTATATATCTGTACATATATCCCAGACAGAACAGGAAAATGAAGATCTGGCTTGCCAGAAGCCCCCATAAATATCCGAAGATCCCGTAAAGAGGGATAAGGAAAAATACGCTGGCGATCCGGATGCCGAGACTGATCGAATTAACGGTAAAGGAAAGCGCGGTTTTTCCGATGCCGTTAAGGATGCTGATCAGAGTGTTGTTCGTATAGAGGAACGGACACAGCCAGGACATAGCAGTGATGAATTTTCCGGCCAGAGAACTGTGAAACAAAAAGGCGCCGATCCAATCACCGAAGGCTAAGAGAAATACACAGCATGCGCTTCCGAGAAAGATGCAGCAATAGACGGATTTCTGGATAAGAGAGGACATTTCCTTCTTATTATTAAGTGTCTGTACCTCTGCTACGGCCGGAAGCAGCATAGTGGATACGGAATTGGTAATGGCCGAGGGGAAAAGAATGCAGGGAAGAGCCATGCCGTTTAAAACCCCGTAGGTGCCGAGGGCGTCGCTGCGGAGCATTCCGAACATCTGGAGACGGAGCGGGATGGAGATTGCTTCTACGCTCTGCAGGATGTTAAGGAGCACACGATTGGCAGTGAGAGGGCAGGATAAGAAAAGCAGTTCTTTTCCATGTGAGAGAAAGGAGGAGAGCTTAAGCTTTGGAAGCGGTGCAAGGAAGGAGCTCTCTCTTATATGTTTAAGGCAGTAGAGGGAGGAGGCGATCTCTCCGATAATAAGTCCCGCTACCGCAACCGTTACGCCGGGCTTATTGCCCTGAATGAGGGCAAAGCGGTAGATCAGGTATACGGAGAGGATTCTGACCGTCTGCTCAATAAGCTGGGAAAGGGCCGGGACGCCGGCCTCTTTTCCGCCCAGGTAATAGCCGACAATGCAGCTGTGCACGGCTGCAAACGGAAATGCGTAGGAGAGCAGAACGAGAAGCTCCGTACACCTTTCGTCCTTTAAAAAGCCCTCCGAGAGGAGAGGCGCATAATATTGCAGCAAAATTGTAATGATACAGGAGATTCATTCATGAGGAT
>CAQNVT010000001.1 GCA_948844705.1 uncultured Dorea sp. | reverse complement strand
ATGAAGGCGTACTCGATGCTGAATGAAGCTGGTTCCAAGGAAAACTACAAGGATGAGACCTCGATGCCGGTACAGAGCTCCCGAAAATCCGGGAGTTCTGTTTCTTACAAAGGAGAATCATGAACATCAATAATATAAAACAGCGTGCGGATTTCTTCTATGATAATTATTTGAAGACCTTTTATCTTCTAATTACTTATGATGGAAAAAGCTATATTTTAATCGGTGAAAAGGCAAATTTCCCACATTTGATGGGTATTCAGAAAAACACATATCGCTCAAATGGATATGCAAATCCCAAATATCTCTTTAATGATATTATTCGAAATAAACCTGTCAGCCATTCAATAATTCCAAATAATATTTCCACCACATCAAAAATGTACAAAAAGGCTCTGAACTTTACCAAAAGCACTGATATTTTCTGGAAAAACACTGGTCCGGTTACTATTAATTACAATCCCTCTCTAAGCCAAACAAACCTAAACCATATCAACATTTTAATCACAGATATTAAAAGAGGATATATGCTGGGATGGGTCTATAATTCTAACGTGCCGGTCAATGCTACTATAAACATCAAAAAATACTGCATTTGTACATGGATAGATGAGAGCGCCAGTACTACACTGCATAAAGAAAAATATATGCCAACGCAGAATATTGAATTGATACGTTATATATTTGCATTTGATGAAAAATCGAAATTAATAAAGAAAAAAGAATATTCCTACGACTACTCACAGAAAAAATCGTTCTTACAATTATGTGAACGAAACAATAGCAATCTAAATATTGACAGCATGAATGCTCCCCACTATGTTAAGATTGCATTAGCAGAAAGCATTCATTGCCAAATCAATAACATCCAATACTAATCACACCAGACTCGCCGCCCCGACCATTCCGGCCGTAACACCAAGCGCCGCAGGCACGATCTCCGGGAGCTCGCCCATCCTCCCGCCGAAGCAGTCTGTTTCGATCCTCTCCCTTAGCGGCACAAGAAGCATTTCCTCAAACCCGGATATACTGCTGCCGCCAAGGATCACTAACTGGGGACGGAAAATATTCACGATATTTACGATCCCCGTGCCGAGCTTTCGGATATAATCATCGGTCACCTTCTTAAGCCCCTCGTCGCCCTCTGCCGCTCCTTTAAAGATCTCTTCCGGCGTAAGCTTTCTTCCGGTTACATGCTCTGCCTCTTTCTTAAGGGCAGGCATGGAAACATAGGCCTCCAGACACCCTCTGCGCCCGCAGGTGCATTCCCTTCCGTCCTCTACGATAACCATATGACCGAGCTCACCGCCGCCGATTCCTTTGCCGTGACTGATCTCTCCGTCCAGGATCACTCCGCCGCCCACACCGGCGCCGACAGTCAGCATCACCACATCCTGGCAATCCCTTCCGGCGCCCGCCACCGCTTCGCCGAAGGCGGCACAGTCAGCATTGTTGGCAATGTTCACCGGTATAGGAAGGTATTTCCCGATTTCCTCTGCGAATCCTACCTGCTCCCAGCGGATATTATTAGAATACCGTACGACACCGGCCTTCCGGTCTATCGTCCCCGGCACACCGATCCCGGCGCCGACACACTGGTCTACGGCAATCCCCTGCTTCTCCAGAAGCGCAAGCGCCGCCCTGGCGATATCCTGAATTACCCTTTCAGGCGTACATGCCGTATCCACCGGCAGCGTCTCATATGCCAGCAGATGCTGATGAATATCCACAAGACCGATCCTCGTCTCCGTACTTCCCATGTCGATTCCGATACGTACCGGAGCCGCCTTCTCCCTGATGGTCGTAACAAGCGCATCGCAGATGCCCTCCACCTGATAGGTTCCGCTTCCGGCGCTCAGGAAAAAGCTGTCGCCCTTTCTAAAGGAGAGCGTCTCTCCCCCGCATGAAATAGTTCCTTCTCCGTCAAGAATCAGGATACTGGCAAAGGACTCCTCCGATACCATCCCCTCCATGCGGCTCATGACTCTGCCGTCAAGATTCAGCTTATCTACCGTAAAATAGTCACAGTCTGCCACATGCGGATAGCTGCTCTTATCCTTGATGATCGGAACCCTGTTGGTAACCGCAAGAGCCTTTTCGATATGAAGGTCACGCTTTTTGCCGTCTTTACCCACTCTTCCGTAGTCATATACGCGGTAGGTCACATTCGAATTCTGCTGGATCTCTGCAATGAGAATATCTCTGCCGATGGCATGGATCGTACCGGATTCAATAAAGAGAACGTCCCCCTTTTGCACCGGAACCGCATTGAGCACCTCTAAAAGGGTATCCTCTTTAATTCTTTTTTCAAATTCCTCCCTGCTTATCTCTGTTTTGAATCCATAGTACAGGTAAGCGTCCCTGCCCGCATCCATGACATACCACATCTCGGTTTTTCCGTACTGCCCTTCATTTTTTAAGGCATACCTGTTATTCGGATGAACCTGTATGGACAGATTGTCCTTCGCGTCGATAAATTTTGTGAGGATCGGAAAATCCCGGAATCTGCGGCAGTGCGTACCTAAGACCTCTTTTCCCTCCCCGTCAATATATTCTTTTAATGTCTTTCCTGCATATTCTCCGTTCAGAATCCTCGACGGACCGTCCGGGTGACAGGAGAGCTCCCAGCTCTCCGCCAGCACGTCCCCGTCATATTGTTTATGATATTCCTCCACCAGGCGATGCCCGCCCCAGAGATAATCCTTATAGCTTGGCGCTAATTTTAATAATGCCATAATAAAACCCGCCTTTCCTTCATCCTTCCTGCCGCGGCCTCTAATCCGCCAGACCTGTTACCGCCTGCATCAGCTCCTCAAGCTGTCTTCCCGCATCCTCTGCATCCGTTCCTCTCACACCTACATAGAACTTGATCTTCGGCTCTGTCCCGGACGGCCTTACACAGCACCATGCATCCCTGTCAAATTCAAAATACAGTACATTAGATTCTGGAAGCCCCGTCTCCGTAACCGAACCGTCCTCAAGATTTTTTACGGTTCCCGCCGCATAATCACGGAAGGCATGAACCCTTCTTGGCCCGACAGTATCCGGTACGTTTTTACGGATATTTTCCATAATCCCACGTATCCTCTTCTCGCCCTCCTGTCCCTTTAAGGTAACCGTACACAGCTCTTCTTTATAATAGCCATAGGTTTGAAACAGGTTCTCCATCTGCTCACAGAGGGTGATTCCCTGCTCCTTATAATAAGCGGCCGCCTCACAGAGGGCCATGACCGCTGCCACTGCATCCTTGTCTCTTGCATGAGTTCCCTCAAGGCAGCCGTAGCTCTCCTCATAACCGAAGATAAATTCATGGGAACCGTCTTCCTTGAAAAATTTGATCTGCTCTCCGATATACTTAAATCCAGTCAGGGTCTCTATAAGCTTCACACCATATTTTGCCGCGATCCTTTTTGACATTTTTCCGGAAACGATAGTCGTGACGACTGCGCTGTTTCCCGGAAGCCTTCCAAGCCTTTTCCGCCCTGACAGCAGATACTCCATAAGAAGCATGCCGGACATATTCCCGCTGAAGCTCTTATACTCTCCGTCCGCATCCTTTGCAAATATCCCGAGCCTGTCTGCATCCGGGTCCGTTGCAAGCACAAGGTCCGCATCTACCTTTTCCGCAAGCTTAAGCGCCAGGGCAAATGCATTTTTATCCTCGGGATTCGGATAGCTTACCGTCGGGAAGTTCCCGTCCGGCTTCTCCTGCTCTTCCACCACATATACCTTTTCAAAGCCCAGCTCTTTAAGGATTCTTCTTACAGGAACATTACCTGTCCCGTGAAGAGGCGTATATACGATCGTGATACCGGAAGCTTCCTTCTTTATAGTCTCCGGGAACAGCACCAGGCTCTTTAATGCCTCAATATATTTATCGTCGATCTCAGCTCCGATCACCCGATACAGCCCCTTCTCCTCCGCCTCCGTCCGGCTCATGGTTTTTACGGACGCATAGTCCGTGATCGCATTTACCTCCGCGATGATTTCCCTGTCCTTCGGAGCTGTGATCTGCGCGCCGTCCTCCCAGTACACCTTATAGCCGTTATATTCCGCCGGATTATGGCTTGCCGTGATCACGACTCCCGCCGTACATCCAAGCTCGCGGAGCGCAAAGGACAGCATCGGAGTCGGGCGGAGCGACGGAAATATATAGGCCCTGATTCCGTTCGCTGCCATGCACAGGGCCGTCTCCTCTGCAAATTCTTCAGATTTATTCCGGGAATCATAGGCAATGGCAATCCCCTTTTCCTGCGCCTTTTCCTTTATAATATAATTTGCAAGCCCCTGGGTGGCTTTCCTTACGGTATATATATTCATGCGGTTTGTTCCGGCTCCGATAATTCCCCGGAGACCTCCCGTGCCAAATTCCAGTTCCTTATAAAACCGCTCCCTGATCTCTTTTTCATCGTCTTTAATCGCTTCCAGCTCCGCGTGTGTATCCTCGTCAAAATAAGGATCACTGCTCCAGAATTCATATGCTTCCTTAATATTCATCCTTTTCTCCTTTCCTTGTCATTCCCACACAGATACTTCCAGCCCTTCCACATACGCCGCCAGCTCGTCTGCCATCTCCTCTGCCTCCGGGATACGCACATGGCCCGGCGTTCCTGTTCCGTTTCTGCGGTACAGGAAATGGAATATTCTCTCATCCTTAAGCTCACCGCACACCTCCTCGATCGCATCGTCCCATTCACCGCTGTGCTCAAGTATGGTCGTCATAAGAAGTATTACTGCCCGCGGGTATTTTTCCCGCAGCTTTTTTACAAAACTTAAATATTTATATTTCCAGTACAGCGCCCTTAACCCCTTCGGCTCTTCCTTCATGTAGTTTTCGGGATTACTGTCATTCTGCCCCAGCGCCACAAGCACCAGATGCGGAGTATACTCTTCAAAATTCCACGGCGTAGATTCCTCTGACTCCGGATAAAAATGAAGCTTATCCCACATGCTCTCCATTCCCGGATAAAACGGCGGCATCACCCATCCGTTTCCGTTTAAAAGAGGAATCCCGCTCCGGGAAATATTATGGAGCTCCGCTCCCAGCCTTCTGGCTGCAACTGCAGCATAGGAATACCAGCTGTTAGAATATTCTCCCCTGTGTTCAGGATCCTCCCTTCCCATATAATCTACCGCCTCCGACACCTCGCCTGCCGATACGGAATCACCGTATACCTCCATCCGTCTCTCCGGCTTCCCCGGCGCCTCGAGAAGACGCCCGCCTTCCGGCAGTTCCAGCTTTACAAGAATGATCTCATGGCAGCCGTCCTGCCTTTTAAAAAACAGGATCTCATGTTCACCCTCTTCCGGTTCATCTAAAAGAACAATCTCCGTCTGTCCGGACGGATTCAGCTTCACCTTTGTCTGCACATGGTCGGCGATAATCCCCGCATAATAATCCCATCCGGCGCTGCCTCTGTTCTCTACGGTAAGCGCCGCCTTCCTCCCATAAAACCGGAAATGCAAAGAGGTTGCCGGAAAGATAAATTCCGGTCTCTTTGCATTTGTCCTGTCAATTCTTCCGCTATAAACAAGTCTTTTATCATCTAATGAAATAATCATACACATCTCCTTAAGAAACAGGTATTAATATATGCCGTAAGCCCGAAACCGAATATAAGGTACAGCGGCGTCGCAGACACCAGCGCTCCTGCGCCAAAGAAAAAGCAGGCCAGCGGGATCATGTTTATAATGACCATGATCACTGTATAAGGAAAATTACGCACTGCAAGGAGCATACTTTCCTTCACCATATTCTGAATGCTTCCGCCCTTTTTCAGGATCACAGGAAAGATGTAACAGAACAGCATTTCCCACAATACAAGCAGACAGCCGACTCCCGCACCGACAAGCCTCCATTCCTTACCGCCCGCACCTCCGAGAAAAATAAAGTCAAAAATAAGAAGCGCCCCTGTGAAAAGAAATATAAGCCATATCCTTATGCTGTTCTTTAGATTCCTCCGAAAGGCGCCGAAAAAATTCCGGAAGGCAGATACAAATTCTCCCTCCGCCATATCGTCACAGGCCTGATAAAGAGCGGCGAGTGATGCCCCGGCCGTAACGACCGGCAGAGAACACAGAAGGAACAGAAGGTTTAAAAGTACAATATCTGCCAGCCTTCCCATAAAGTTAAAAAACGGATTATCTATATTCATTTTTTTCATCATCATTCACCATCCTCTCCCATCCTGTTACTCTTTTTTTACATATTTCAGAAACATATCACAGGCTTCCTTGTGCTTTGTCAGCGCCGCAAAGACCAGAATTACCGGATCCTCTTCGTCATCTTTTAAAACATCCTTAAGCCATGTGTCCTTCACATATACCCTTACATCGGAAAACTCGCCGTTCTGCAAAAGGCAATATTCATAAAAGCTCTCCGGCATGATCATGGCATCTGTTTCGCCTGCGGACCAGTTAAAGAAAAACTTCTCATAGGAGCTCTCGTTGACGCCTTCTAATTTCTTATCGCCATAAGAAATCTGATAATCAGAGTCTATGGACACTTTCTTTTTACTTAATCCGGCAAATTCGCCGAACTCCCCGGAAAGCTTACGGTCTCTTGCAAGATCGATCTCCTGGTTTACAATTACACAGGAAAATTCCTTCTTCTGATTCCCCCATCCGATATGATAGATCAAAAGGAGGGCAAGCCCCAGAAGAATACAGCCGATCAGGATATGATACCAGTAATAGCCGCAGACATACTCTATCGTCTGCTCTCTGTTCATATCTTTTGTTTTTTCCCTGATATCTATAATCCATTTTTTCATCATGATCTGCCCTCTTCCGGAGCCTGCTGTACGAATAGCTGCCTCAATACTATGCAGCCGCGGCTAAAAGTCTTTCAGTAATTTCATATTTTTATCTATCAGCTCACATCTCTGTTTCACACAGTCCGGCGAACGGAGTGCGTCCTTCGGTGTGTGGAAGAGATAGTCCTCAAGCTTATCTGTCGTAGTTTCTGCCACATGCATCCTTGTATCGCTGGATGCATAATAGATATATACCGTACCGTCTTCCTCTGCAATCGCACCGTTTGTGAAAACCACGTTGGATACATCTCCTACCCGCTCTTTCCCGAGAGGTGCAAGGAATACTCCCGACGGCTCTGCGATCACCCTGGCAGGATCCTTTAAGTCTGTGCCGAACACATACAGCACATACCGAAGCCCTGCCGCGGTATTTCTTACTCCGTGAGCAATATGGATCCAGCATTTTTTACCTTTGATCGGAACGGCGCCCGCACCGTTTTTCGCCTCTGTAAGCGTGTGGTAAACCCGCCTGCTTGTAATGATCTCTTCGTCAATAACCGCGTGCCCGATATCCTCGCAAAGTCCGAAGCCGATGCCTCCGCCGCTTCCGGTGTCAATGAAGCCGTCCATCGGCCGGGTGTAAAATGCATATTTCCCGTCTACGAATTCCGGGTGGAGCAGCACATTTCTCTGCTGGGGCGAACGCAGGGTCTTAAGATTCGGAAGACGTTCCCACGTCTTTAAGTCCCTTGTTCTTACGATTCCTGCCTCTGCGACCGCGGCCGACAGATCCGGATTATCTTTGTCCTTGCTTTCGGAACAGAATACCCCGTAGATATATCCGTCCTCATGCTTCGTAAGACGCATGTCATAGACATTGGTCTCCTCGGGACAGGTATCCGGAAGCACGACCGGATAATCCCAGAACCGGAAGCCGGAGGTACCGTTATCGCTCTCTGCCACCGCAAAAAAGGATTTCCTGTCATTTCCCTCCACGCGGGCAACCAGATAATATTTTCCGTCCAGCCTGATCGCTCCGGAATTCATTACGGCATTCACGCCGAGACGTTCCATAAAGTAAGGATTCGACTCCTCGTCAAGATCATATTTCCAGTGAAGCGGGATATGCTCTCTTGTGAGAACCGGATATTCGTACCGGTCAAAGACCCCGTTGTAAAATCTGCTCTTTTTATTTTCTCTGTGAATAAGCTCTTCGTACTTTTTAAGCTCCTCGTAATACCTTTTATGTATCATGTCCAAGCCTCCTGATCACTTCTATACACATCCGTCCGTTATGGTACGGACATTTCCACGGCTCCACGATCGGCTTCTCAAGCGGAGCATTGTTCTTATCGGCTGCCCAGAACCACTCGGAGCCTTCCCTTCTGTCAACCAGATAGGTCATGATATACTCCCACAAAGTCCGTGCCGCTTTTAAATATGCGGTGTTCTGGAGATTCTTCTGGTATCCGTTAATAAATCCAACGATTCCCTCTGCCTGCACCCACCACACTCTTGTCGTGTCCGGCACGCCGTTTTCCGCTTCATTTAAAAGTGCTCCTTCATAAAAGGCACGCTCGTAAATATTTCGGGTGATCTCCTCTGTAATCGGAGCAAGCTTTTCTGTATACCCGGTGTCGCCAAGCACCTCAATCCCCCGGTCAATAAGCCATGCCGCCTCAATGTCATGGCCATAGGAATACAGGTCGATCAGAGAATTCCACCGGCTGTCAAAGAATACCTCCTGCCTGCCAAGCTCCCTGTTATAAACCTTGTCCCGAACCGTATCCAGCATAAAACGGAGTCTGTCTGCGACCTCTTCTTTCCCGCTTACACGGTAAAGCTCCGTATAAGCCTCAAATACATGAAGCAGTGTATTCATCGTCTTTTCTGCCATCACACCGTTTTCCGAGAGCTTTTCATTATCTGCCGGCTTAAAATCTCTCGTAAATGCTTCCAGATATCCCAAAGAATCCGTACATTTTTCTTCTATAAGGCATTGGAGCTTAAATGCAAGCTCCAGCGCCTCACCGTCTTTTACCGCGTCATAATAGGAGGATAATGCATAGATGGCAAACGCCTGATTATATGTATGCTTCGTATCATCCTTCACCTGTCCGTCACAGGTCACGGACCAGAATACACCGCCGTATTCCTCATCCAGACAGTACTCACGGAGAAACCGATACGCATGCATTGCCTCTTCCTTTAAGCTTTCCTTTCCAAGAAGCATGTATGCATTGGAAAAGAACCACAAAATACGGCTGTTCAATATACATCCTTTTTCATATGTCTTATCCGTCCGAAGGTCATAATCCATATATCCATAATAGCCGCCGTGTTCATCATCCCGGAGCCCCCTCCAGAAGGGGATCAATACATTTTCCAGATGATGCCTTATCTCTCTTACAAAGCCTTCCATATTTCTCTTACCTTTTACCTGTCTCTTTATCAGTATCTCTTACCACACTATGCTCTCTGATATAATCCACAATATCATTTACCGTAGTAAACGCAAGGCCTACATAGGTATCCGCCGCGCCGTAGTAAATAGCAATTTTTCCGCTTTCACTGTCATGAAGCGTTGCGCAGGGGAATGTAACGTTCGGAACAAACCCGCGCTCCTCATACCACTCCTCCGGTGTCAGAAGAAAATTCTCGCAGCGGTATTTCACGACGGACGGATTGTCCGTATCAAGGATCGCTCCTCCGATACTGTACACATATCCGTTACAGGTTCCTGCGACACCGTGATAGAACAGAAGCCATCCTTCCGTGGTCTCTACAGGCGCCGCGCCTCCGCCGATCTTAAGAGATTCCCACCACTCTGTGCTTTTGCCCATCACATGGCGGTGCTTTCCCCAATATACCAGATCCGGGCTTTCAGAAATGAAGATATCCCCAAAGGGCGTATGCCCGCTGTCACTCGGCCTTGAGAGCATCATGAAGTTGCCGCCGATCTTCCTCGGGAACAATACTGCGTTCCGGTTAAACGGAAGAAACGGATTCTCTAGTCTTGTAAACACCTTAAAATCTGTCGTCTTTGCCATACCGATCGATGCCCCGTAAAAATCCTGGCACCAGATTACATAATAGGTATCCTCAATTTTTACAAGCCTTGGGTCATATGCATACACCGGCATGAAGGGATCTCCCGCCTCGTCTACGAACCGGATCTTCTCCTCGTCAAACTGCCAATGGACCGCATCCCTGCTTCTTCCCAGATAAATATAAGGAATGCCGTTCGTCTGCTCACCGCGGAATACTCCTATAAATTCACCCTCATAAGGAATCACTGCACTGTTAAAGATTCTGGCAACCTCCTTTGACGGGTTCCTTCCGATAACCGGATTGTCACGGAAGCGCCATACCGGTGCTCCGTTCAAATTATCAGGTCTGTCCTGCCATGGCACGTTCGGCACCGCAGGAGCTAATATTTTAACATCGCTCATTCATATTCTCCTTAAATTTACAAATTCCTAACCCTTAACCGCTCCGTTTGCCATACCGCTGTATACCTGCTTCTGGAATACAAGGAAGAATACCAGAATCGGGATAATCGTAATCAGAACGCCTGCACAGATGTAGTTGTACTGATTTCCGTAAGGGCCCGTAAATGTATAAAGCGCCGTAGATATCGTCTTTAATTCCGGCAGCTGCAGATACAGGTTGGAGGAATAATACTCGTTGTACACGCTTACGCCCTTAAGCACCAGGGATGTCATGATCGCCGGCTTAAGAAGCGGGAACAGAATCTTAAAGAAGACTCCGAAATAAGTACATCCGTCCATGATCGCCGACTCGTCAAGCGATACCGGAAGATTCTCGAAAAACTGAAGGAAGATATAGATGGAGATAATATCCGTACCCATCAGCACGATCATATATCCGTACAGATGATTGATAAGACCCAGCGAATACATGATCTGATAGATTGTTACCTGCATCGCGATACCGGGAAGCAGGGAAGCAAACAGGAACAGGTTTTCAATCATTCCTCTCCCAGGGAAGGTAAAGCGGTTGATGACATATGCCAGCATAGAGCCTGTAAATACGGAAACCGTAAGCACTACTACAAGGACAATCGCCGTATTGGCAAAGCACCTTAACATATTTGCCTTCTGGATCGCGATCTTGAAATTCTCAAGATAGGCAAAGCTTGCCGGAAAATCCAGAACAGAGGTCCCGGCATACTCGTCATTTGTCTTAAATGCCGTCAGGACACAGACAACGACCGGCGCCAGCGAAACGATCGCCGCCAGGACAAGTGATACATATTTTACGATGGCAAATATGATAGACGAAGCATTCTTTTTCATTTTCATTTAAACTCTACCTCCCTTTGACTCCATCGCTTTACGCGCTTTTTCTGCTTTCTTTCTCTTTCTTACTGCTGCCTTTGACTCATCGCTGGTACCGTCGTCAAATGCATACTTAAAGAACAGCTTCTGGCCGACCGTACAGAGAATGATAAGAACTAACAGGACGATCGCCATGGCGCTGGCCGTACCTACCTTCTGGTTCTCGTGTGCGATACGGTTCATGATTACGAAATATGTACCTGTGCCCATCGTACCGTTTGTGATAACGTACGGAGGCTCAAATGCACTCAGGCATCCGCTGACACAGAGGATAATGTTTAATACGATAATAGATTTGATACTCGGCAGGATAATGTAACGGAACTGCTGCCACCTGTTTGCCCCGTCAAGAGATGCCGATAGGGGCAGTCACTAACTTATCGCGTCCTGTCATAACTTCACTAACTTTTAAGGTATGGTTATTACGATATTTTAAGTCACGATTTGTTACGATTCCTTTTAAAATTCCAAATTCATCGACAACTGGGAATCCAGATACTTTATAATGTTTACATTTCTCGTTAGCTTCTTCAAGTGTTACATCCTCTAAAAGTGTTACTGGGTCTGAAATCATTCCGTTTTGATAAAGTTTAACACGACGCACTTCTTCGGCCTGTTCAGTGATTGTCATGTTTTTGTGGATAAATCCAACTCCTCCTTGATGAGCCAGGGCGATTGCTAAACGAGATTCAGTGACTGTATCCATCGCTGAAGAGATGATAGGAACATTTAATTCGATTTGACGTGTTAATTTTGT